>NZ_LZKV01000237.1:0-8368 GCF_001672995.1 Mycobacterium sp. 1482292.6
CTGGGTGAAGTGCACCAGGTAGCGCGCCGAGTTCTTGGCGTCGGTGTCCACATACACCCCGACGCCGCCGCCGGCGCCGGTGCGCTGCAGGATGCCGATGGCCCGGGCCAGCGCCTCGGCATCGGCGGCGTCGTCGATCACGGCCATCTCGTCGAGCAGCGGCCGCACGCCGCGGCGCTGCACGGTGTCCTCGTCGAGGAAGCTGGCATACAGGTCGCCGATGCGTTGCGCGTCGTCGTCGCCGGCGGCCGAACCCTGCCGGCTGGCCTCGACGATCAGGTCGCGCACCTGTTCCTCGGCGCGGTCATACAGCTGCCGGAACGCCCCGTCGGTCGCGCGGTCCGCCGGTATCTCGTATTCGGCCAGCCAGCGGCCGTTGACGTGACCGAACAGGTCGTCTTGGGGGCGGATGCTGTCGTCGACAAAGCTCAGGTCGATGCCCGAGCGGATGGCCGTATTCGTCACCCCGCCATCCTTCCATCTTTCCCGGGTGCAACGATCGGGCCATGTCCGACGGCGAGCGAACCGAGGCACCTGCTGATGAAGCTGTCGTCGACGTCGACCCCGAAGCCGACGTCGACGCGGACTCGAACGACGACGCCGACGCGGACGAATTCGAAAGCGATGGCGTCTTTTCCCATTACGGCGTCGCGTCCGCGGTCCTCGGGGTGCTGTCGGTGGCAGCGGTGGTGCTCGGCTCCGTCATCTGGTCCGACCACCGCGACCAGGTCGCCGAACGCGGCTATTTGAGCCGGGCCATGCAGACCGCCGCGGAGTGGGCGAACGTGCTGATCAACATGAACAGCGGCAACGTCGACGCCAGCCTGCAGCGGCTGCACGACGGCACGGTCGGGGAACTCAACACCGACTTCGACGCCGCCGTGCAGCCGTACAAGGCGGTCGTGGAGAAGCTGCAGTCCAAGAGCGCCGGGCGCATCGAAGCCGTGGCGATCGAGACCGTGCACCGTGACCTGGACACCCGGCCGGCGGGCGCGGGGCCGCCAAGAGAGATAGTCACCACCAAGCTGCCGCCGTTCGCGAGCCGCACCGACTCGGTGATGCTGATCGCCACGTCGGTCAGCGAAAACGTCGGAGCCAAGCCGCAAACCGTGCACTGGAACCTGCGGCTGGACGTCTCCGACGTGGACGGCAAGCTGATGATCTCCGGATTGGCTTCGATCAGGTGAGGATCCGATGAGGAACATCTGGCGGCTGTTCGCCTTCGACGTCGCGGCCCCGCTGGCCGCCATCGCGGCGCTGCTGGCCATCGGGTTGGTGCTGGGCTGGCCGCTGTGGTGGGTGTCGGCGTGTTCGGTGCTGATCCTGCTGATCGTCGAAGGCGTGGCGATCAATTTCTGGCTGCTGCGCCGCGATTCGGTCAGCGTCGGCACCGATGACGACGCGCCGGGGCTGCGCCTGGCGGTCGTGCTGCTGTGCGCGGCGGCGCTCACGGCCGCCGTCGCGACCGGCTACACGCACTGGACCAGGGCGGACAGCGACTTCACCAACGACTCCCGCAAGGTCGTTCAGATCGCCACCGGCATGGCGGAGGCGATGGCGTCGTTCAGCCCCACCGCCCCGACCGATTCCATCGACCGAGCCACGGCGACGATCGTCCCGGAGCATGCGGCCGCGTTCAAGGAGCAGTACTCCAAATCCAGCGCCGATCTGGCCCAGCACAACGTCACCGCCCAGGCCACCACGGTTTCGGCCGGAGTCGAGGCGCTCGGACCGTCGGCCGCCAGCGTGGCGGTGGTCCTGCGGGTCACCCAGAACACCCCGGGACAGCCGCCCAGTCAGGCGGCGCCGGCGCTGCGGGTGACGCTGACCAAGCGCGGCGGCGACTGGCTGGTCGCCGACGTGCTGCCGGTGCGATAGATCAGTTGGCTTCGGCCGAGCGCGCGGACTTCACCTTGACGAACCGGTCCGACAAGCGCCGGATCCGGATCATCAGCGCGGCCGTCGGGCTGGTGCTGCCGTCCAGGTAGCCGTCCAGCTCCTCGGCGGTGACGCCGATGCGGGACGCGAATTCCTGCGGGGCGAGACCCGATCGGTCGATCAAGAGGCGCACGTGGCGGGCGACCTCGGCGCGTTCGTTGGCCTCTAAGTGGGTGCGGGCCCGCTCGAGCACCTCCCACAGCGCCTTGGCGATGCCGTAGGGCCGGGTGCCCTCGAGGACCTCTTCGACCTGGCGGGCGGTCCGCCCGTACGGGTCGCGCTTGAGCGCGCCGGCGATGCGCTTCCAGGTCGCGATGTCACCGCCCTGCAAGGCCGACCGGATGGCGGCCGTCGGCCAGAACTCCACCGGCTGCTCGGGGTCCTGGAAGGGCCCTCCGGTCGGCCCCCCGGGCTGCCCACTGCCGCGTTGACGCTGTTCGGGACCCGGCCGGTGGGGCGGCGGCGCGGAGCGTCGGTCGGGTGCCAACGTCACCTCGCCTCCTCCAGCATCGCCACGGCCACCGACAGGCAGCGCTGCCGGATTTCCTCCCAGTCCGAGCCCGCGTCGGCGTCCGATCCCTGGTCTTCCGGGTGGTCGCAGGGGTTGGGATCTGCGAGTCGACGGACCAACTGGGTGGCAATCCACTGCCGCCTGGATGATTTACAACAGTAATACCTGTCCATTCCGGCCAGCACCACCGCGGCGGTCTCGGGCTCCAATGAATCGACCATGTCTGCAAAGTCGGCATAATCGCGCCGACTGTTACGGCTCATGATCAGGTAGCCCTTCAGCCGCAGGGTCTCGGCACCGGTCGGAACCAGCAGCCGGTCACCGGTGGGCAGCTGCACGTTGGTGGTCTCCACCGGGCTGCGCCGTTCGTATTCCGGCCCGTCGCCGGCCCCGGCGGTGTCGTTTTCCAGCGCGTCGATCGCGACCGACAGGCGTCCCCGCCACAGCGTCACCGGGTGAACCGGCCGGTCGGTCCCGGCGATGGCCTTGGCGATGCCGTTGCGCGAGGCCAGCCCGCCGACCAGCTTCTTGGCCGCCAGGGAGCCGTTGGTGTGGCCGTTGGAGCCGGGCTTCTTGTCGGCCGCGCCCACGCCGACGCTGACCCGCTCCTCGCCGAGCGCGACCTGGTGGGGGATCTGCCCGGGACCCAGGCCGCGGGGCTGGTCCTCGTCGGTGCCGGAGACCGCCTGGGCGGCGTTGCGGCCGCAGCCGGTGAAGGCGAGCGGATCGGCCACGCAGATGGCGTCGGGGGCCAGCTGCTTGAGCTTCGCGGCGGACTTGAGCACCATCCGCAGGTCGGCGTTGGGCGCCACCAGCGCCGAGATGTCGTCGGGGATGACGACGACGTCGCCGAGGTCGACCTCGGGCAGCGGCCGGTCGAAGTCGACCGACGGCAGCACGCGCGACAGCCAGGGCGGCAGCCACCAGTTCCACTGGGCGAACATCGCCATCAGCGCCGGCACCATCACCAGCCGTACCACGGTGGCGTCCACCGCGATCGCGACCGCGCAGGCGACACCGATCTCGGCCACCAGCGGCATGCCGGCGAACGCGAACCCGACGAACACCGCGATCATGATGAGCGCGGCGCTGGTGATGGTGCGCGCGCTGGTGCTGACGCCGTAGGCCACCGCGTCGCGGGTGTTCCCGGAGTGCAGGAAGCGCTCCCGGATGCGGGTGAGCAGGAAGATCTCGTAGTCCATCGACAACCCGAAGGTCATCGCGAGCACCAGCGGGGGCACGGTGCTGTCGATCGAGCTGATCTGGGCGAAGCCGAGGTCCTTCAGCCACCCCCACTGGAACACCATCACCAGGCTGCCGTAGGCGGCGGCGACGGACAGCAGCGTCATCAGCACACCCTTGAACGCCAAGAACACCGAGTGAACCGACACCAGCAGCATCACGAACGCGATCAGCGCCACGATGCCCAGCACCAGCGGCTCGGTCTTGGACACCTGATCGTCGAAGTCCTTGATCAGCGCGGTCGGGCCGCCGACGTCCACCCGCGCCGTGCCCGCCTCGGGGATCTTGGGCAGCTGCGCGCGCATCCAGCCGACGGTCTCGCGGGCCTTCATGTCCTCGGGATCCACCGACAACACCGCCGAGAGCAGCGCGCTGCCGTTGTCCTCGGCGAACTGCGGCGGCGACACCGACACGATGTTGGGTGCCTGCGACATCCGCTGGCGGATCGCGCCGACGGTGTGGCTGTGCTCGGGGGAGGCCGCGCCGCCGTCGGGGAAGTTGATCAGCACCCGGACCGGGCCCAGCGCGCCGGGACCCAGCGCCTGGGCCGCCGCGCCCACCCCGGCGCGGATTTCGTGCGACGAGTCGAACTGGCGCAGCAGGCTGTTGCCCAGCACCATCGACGCGGCCGGCGCCGCCATCACGAGCAACACCAGCGACGCAGCCAGCGCCGACATCCACGGCCGGCGCATCACCCAGCCGATCCAGCGGTTCCAGAACCGGGACTGGGTGCTTTCGGGGCGGCGCGACCAGTGCAGCAGGGCCGACCGCTTGGCGGCCGCCCGGCCGAACGTCGCCAGCGCCGCCGGCGTCAACGTCGTCGAGGTCAGCATGGCCACGGCCACGGCCAGGATGGCGCCGGTGGCCATCGATTTCAGCGCCGGGGTGTTGATCACGTAAATCCCGGTGAGCGAGGCGATCACCGTCATCCCGGACAGCACCACGGCCAGCCCGGAGGTGGCCATCGCGGCGTCGACGGCCTCGCGGGGCTGCCGCCCGGTCCGCAGTTCCTCCCGGAACCGCATCAGGATGAACAGCGAGTAGTCGACGGCCAGCGCGATCCCGAACATCGACACCGTCGAGGTCACGAAGACCGACATGGTGGTGTAGGCGGACAGCAGATACACCAGGCCCATGGTGACCACGACCGTGCAGACGCCCAGCGCCAGCGGGATGGCCGCGGCGGCCAGCGAGCCGAACACGGCGAGCAGCACGATCAGGATGACCGGCAGGTTCCATTTCTCGGCCGCGGCGATGTCGTGCTTGGTGTTGGCCGCGGCGGCGGCGGACAGCGCGCCCTGCCCGATGACGTAGAGCCGGACCCGGCCGTTGGCGGTCTGGCCGGGCTGGTCGCCCTTGATGCCGACCTTGGTGCGCAGCTGCTTGGCCACGTCGCTGGTGTTACGGGAATCCAGCCGCACCGACAGCACGTAGGGCCGGTCCGGCTGCGGCGGCCGCTGGGTGGGGTTGGGGATCTCGGTGGTACCTGGGATGCCGGCCGCGATCTGCCGCAGCTGCGCGACGGCGTCGTTCATGTCCTGGTAGCTGGCGTCGGGACGGGGTGCGGCCACCAGCGCCAGCGACGACCCGCCCTGATCGTGGTAAAGCTCCTCGAGCTGGTCGTGGACCGCCAGCGACTGCGATCCGGCCACGTCGAACCCGCCGCCGGTGAGATTGCCCGACTGTGTCAGCGCCAGATAGACGGCGGGAACCAATGCCAGCAGCCAGCCTGTGAAGACCAACCAGCGGTACTTACGCAGGCTGCGGCTGAGGCGCATCATTAACTGCTGGATTTTTCCGCTCCCCGGTTCTCGCGTAACGCGTGTTGGCGACGATACCGCAGCAGGCTGTGGATTATGCGGGCTTATCTAGTTCCTGAGCTGCGACGACGGTGTTGTTGCCAAGACGCTGCGAAGACGTTGTGAACTGGTGACCAAGCGGGATTTCGATCACATATCCCGTCAGGCGCTTTGTTCGGACTGGCAGCGGTGATATCGGCGGTGGCAGGATGTCGGATGGCCCGCGCGGCCCCGGGGGATTCGGGGATGCCTGCGCTGAAACGGGCCGTCTGTTGCAGCCGTTTGCGAGGCGCCCATCCGGCGGTCCGTCGCAAACTCGAAGGAGTTACCCATGACGAGAGCCACCGCTGGACGGGGTCGCAGAATCTTCGCCGGGCTGGTCGCCGCCGCGGTTCCCGGAGCGGCCGCGGCGGTGTTCGCCGGCGCGCCGGCGACCGGCGCGAACGACCCGTGCGCGGCCAGCGAGGTCGCCCGGACGATCGGCTCGGTGTCCAAGTCGATGGGTGACTACCTTGATTCGCACCCGGAGACCAACCAGACGATGACCTCGATGCTCCAGCAGCAGGCGGGTCCGCAGTCGGTGAACGGGCTGAAGTCCTACTTCGACGCCAACCCCAAGGTGGCCGGCGACATGACGTCGATCGCCCAGCCGCTGACCAGCCTGTCGCTGCAGTGCAAGCTGCCGATCTCCATCCCGCAGGCGCTGGGCATGGTCCAGCAGGCGCAGGGCGCGGCCGGTGGGCTGCCCGCGCTGCCGGCGAACCCCGCGCCAGCGTCGCCGTTGGGTGGGACCACCGGTGGCGCCCCGGCGGCGTCGCCGCCCGCGGCGACCAACCCGCTGCCGGGGCCGCCGCGGGGGAACACCGTCGGCTAGGGCTGGCCGTCCGTCTCCGGATTGCGATCGGCCGGGTTGTGATCCGCCGGATTCCGGTCCGGCGGTAACGGCCCCTGCAGCGCCGCCTCGGTCGGGTCGGCCGCGGCGTTGCCCGCGAGCGGGACGACGGGCAGCGGACCGGTGATCGGGTCCTCGTCGGAGTTGGTGACGTTCTCGGTGCGGAACACGAAGAAGAACACCACCCAGCCGATCGCCGAGATGAGCAGCCAGCTGATCAGCCGGTAGATCAGCATCGCCGAGATCGCATTGGGCAGCGACATCCCGCTGGACACCAGGCCGGGCACCAGCACCGCCTCGACGATCAACAGCCCGCCGGGCATCAGCGGGATCGTGCCGACCGCGCGGGCGGCCGCGTAGGCCACCGTCAGCCCGGCCACCGAGGCGTGGTCCCCGGCGGCGTAGGCGGCAAACCCCAGGCAGGCGACGTCGGCGATCCAGTTGAACATCGACCAGCCGAACGCCACGCTCAGGTCGCGCCGGCCCAGGCTCACCGACTCCAGCTGCATCAGCGTCTCGCGCCACTTGTCCAGGCCGGCCTCGGCCGGCCTGCCGCGAACCGAGTTGACCCACGCGAGGACCCGGCTGCCGATGCCGTCGATCAGCTCCGGGCGCGACGCGACGGCCTGGGCCAGCAGCAGCAACGCCACGAAGCCGCCGAGGGTGAACAGCAACGAGAACGGGTTGTTCTTCGCGCCCAGCAGGAAGGCGCCGCCCAGGCCGAGCAAAGCCAACCCGACCGCCTGCAGCACGCCCGACATCACCAGCTGCCACGACGCCACCACCGTCGAGGCGCCCCAGAGCCGCTGCTGGCGGAACAGGAAGGTCGCCGACAGCACGGGCCCGCCGGGCATCGTGGTGCTCAGCGAATTGGCGGCGTAGAAGGCCGCCTCGGACCGCAACTGCTTGACATGCACGCCCGCCGACCTGAGCAACGTGCGCTGGATCTGGGCGAAGCTGTGCATCGACGCGGCCGCCGCCGCCACCGAGGCGAGCAGCCACCACCAGTTCGCCTCGTACAGGCTCATCCAGGCCTTGGCCAGCTGATCCCAGCCCAGCGAAACCTCGACGGCGAGCACGATCGCTACCGCGCCCAGGATCACCCAGCGCGCCCACCAGTACTTCCCGCGCGGGGTCTCGCCCGCGCAAGAAGGCGGGAGCACCTCCCGCGGGGGTGTGGTTTTATCGGCGGGTGCGTCGTGCGGCACGTGATTTAGGGTAACGGTGCAGGTGGCGCCGCGATCGCTGCGCATCGCCTACCGTGTCCCGGACGTTCCGGGGTCGTAACCGGATCGTGCCGACGGTGATGGCTCCGGGCGACGCGCAGACGCGCGCGGACACGGCCGAGACACGTTTGACGGCGCCCCGCTGCGGATAGGCTGGCCCAATGTCAGCAAACGTCGACGATGCCTCGGTCGAACCCCTTGTCCGCAAGACCGCCGCCTGGGCCTGGCGTTTGCTCGTCATCCTGATCGCCGTGCTCGCCCTGCTGTGGGTGGTGCAGAAGCTGGAAGTCATCGTCGTTCCGGTGCTGGTGGCGCTGCTGCTGAGCGCGCTGCTGGTGCCGGTGGTGGACTGGCTGGACAAACGCGGCATGCCCCGCGGTGGCGCGGTGGCGCTGGTGTTGCTGGGTGGCTTCGCCATCCTGGGCGGCATCCTGGCGTTCGTCATCCTGCAGTTCATCGACGGCCTGCCCGGCCTGACCGAACAGGTGACCCACAGCATCGAGTCGACGCGCCGCTGGCTGATCCACGGGCCCGCGCACCTGCGCAACGAACAGATCGACAGCGCGGGCAACGCCGCCATCGAGGCGCTGCACAACAATCAGGCGAAGCTGACCAGCGGCGCGCTGTCCACCGCGGCCACCGTCACCGAGCTCGTCACGGCGGCGGTGCTGGTGCTGTTCACGCTGATCTTCTTCCTCTACGGGGGCCGCAACATCTGGCAGTACGTCGTGCAGATCGTTCCGTCGCACGTGCGGCACCG
>NZ_LZKV01000238.1:0-573 GCF_001672995.1 Mycobacterium sp. 1482292.6
TTCGACCGCGACCGCACCGGATTCGTCTTCGGCGAGGCCGGCGCGCTGATGGTCATCGAAACCGAAGAACACGCCAAGGCCCGCGGCGCCAACATCCTGGCCCGCATCATGGGCGCCAGCATCACCTCCGACGGCTACCACATGGTCGCCCCGGACCCCAACGGCGAACGCGCCGGCCACGCCATGAGCCGCGCCATCCAACTCGCCGGCCTGAGCCCGTCCGACATCGGCCACGTCAACGCCCACGCCACCGGCACCTCCGTCGGAGACGTCGCCGAAGCCAAGGCCATCAACAACGCCCTGGGCCCCCACGGCGGCAACGCCGCCGTCTACGCCCCCAAAGCCGCCCTGGGCCACTCGGTGGGCGCGGTCGGCGCCGTGGAATCCATCCTGACCGTGCTCGCCCTGCGCGACCAGGTCGTCCCACCCACACTCAACCTGGAAAACCTCGACCCCGAAATCGACCTGGACGTCGTGGCCGGCAAACCCCGCCCCGGCAACTACGAGTACGCCATCAACAACTCGTTCGGCTTCGGCGGACACAACGTGGCCATCGCCTTCGGGCGGTACTGA
>NZ_LZKV01000239.1:0-1043 GCF_001672995.1 Mycobacterium sp. 1482292.6
CCCTCAACATCTGGGCGGCCAACCTGGAGGCCAACAAGGACAAGGCGGTCGCCCTGCAGTCCGAAGAGGTCTACGACAAGTACATGAAGTACCTGACCGGCTGCGAGAACTTCTTCCGCAAGGGTGTCACCAATGTGGGGCAATTCACGTTGGTCAAGTAGGGCGGGACAAGTCGGCCCCGAACGGTGAACCGTTCGGGGCCGATTGCTTTACTGGGCCGGTTACTTCTCCAGCGTGAACTGATTGACGTCGGTGTAGCCCGCACGGAACAACTTCGCGCAGCCGGTCAGGTACTTCATGTACCGGTCGTAGACCTCCTGGGACTGGATGGCGATCGCCTGCTCGCGATTGGCCTCGAGTGCCTCGGCCCACAGGTCCAAGGTCCTGGCGTAGTGCAGCTGCAGCAGCTGCACCCGCTCGATCGTGAAGCCCGCCGCCTCGCCGAATTTGAAAATGTCTTCCTGCGCCGGGAGTTGTCCACCCGGGAAAATTTCCTGGCCGATGAATCGAGCGAATCGGATATCGCTCATCGTGATGGAAACACCGCGCTCGTGCTGCTGTTTTTGCGTGTAGGTCAAGATGGTGTGCAACAGCATTCGGCCGTCGTCGGGAAGGATCTCGTAGGCGCGCTCGAAAAATGCGGGATAGCGCTCCATCTTGAAAGCTTCGAAGGCGCCAATCGTGACGATCCGGTCGACCTTGTCCTCGAACTCTTCCCAGCCCTGCAACCGCACCTCGATGTTGCGGCTGGTCGGCAATCCGGCCAGCTTGTTCTTGCTGTACTCAAATTGATTGCGGCTCAGCGTGATCCCGATGACGTTGACGTCGTACTTCTCGACGGCCCGCTTCAGCGCGCCACCCCAGCCGCAACCGATGTCCAGCAGCGTCATCCCCGGCTCGAGGTTCAGCTTTCCCAGCGCCAGGTCGAACTTCGCAATTTGGGCTTCTTCGAGAGTCATGTCATCACGCTCGAAGTAGGCGCAGGTGTAGCCCATCGTCGCGTCTAAGAATAATGCGAAAAATTCATTCGAGACATCGTAAAT
>NZ_LZKV01000240.1:0-611 GCF_001672995.1 Mycobacterium sp. 1482292.6
CGCTCGACGAAGGTGCGGCCGCGGTCGTCGGTGAAGTAGCGCAGGCAGCACAGTCCGGCCTGCACACCGCCCCACATGAGCCCTTCATAGAGCGGCCACTGGTAGTAGGTGCCGGGATTGACCGACAGCGCCCGAATCGCGCCGGGGTAGGTGAAGAGCCCCATCGGCATGAGGAACAGACCCTCGATGACGAAATCGAAGACGAAGGTCCAGGCGATCACCACGCCGATCAAGCCGAAGGTGTTGATGTTGGGCCAGCGCTGCTTGGCTTTGCGCATCACCCAGCAGCCGAGCATCGTGCAGAGCAGGACGAAGAAGTAGCCCGGGGCATTCATCAGGAACGGCTCGGCCATCATCGCGCCCGGTTTCCCGAACGACACCCAACCCGGAATGTCCTGGACCCACGAGCCCCGGTTCCACATCCAGGTGTTGTACGTGCTCCACGTGTTGAAGTAGTTCAGCAGCGGATCCTGAAAGAACAGCAGACCGCAGGAGATCAGCAGCATCCCGTCCAGGGTGATTCGCCGCTCACGACGCCACGGCCGAATGATGAACCACCACACCGCAATTGGCAGGCCGATCCACGCAAAGACCGCGTTGGCCACGAGAGG
>NZ_LZKV01000241.1:0-7467 GCF_001672995.1 Mycobacterium sp. 1482292.6
GCTCGCCGACCACCCCCACCGAGGAGATCCTGGCCGGCATCTACGCCCACGTGCTGGGCGTCGAGCGGGTCGGCGTCGACGACTCCTTCTTCGACCTCGGCGGCGACAGCATCTCGGCGATGCGGGTGATCGCGGCGGTCAACAGCGCCATGGACGTCGGCGTGCCGGTGCGCGTCATCTTCGAATCGCCCACCGTCGCGCAGCTGGCGCCGCGCATCGGCGAGGACACCGGCCGGCTCGACCCGCTGGTGGCGGGGGAGCGTCCGGCGGTGGTCCCGCTGTCCTTCGCGCAGAGCCGGCTGTGGTTCCTCGACCAGCTGCAGGGACCGTCGCCGGTCTACAACATGGCGGCGGCGATGCGGATGCACGGCCGCCTCGACGTCGCGGCGCTGGAGGCGGCGCTGGCCGACGTGGTGGCCCGCCACGAGAGCCTGCGCACGGTGTTCGCCGTGACCGGGGAAACGCCCCAGCAGGTGGTCATCCCGGTCGAGCAAGCCGATCTGAGCTGGCGGAACGTGAACGCCCGCGGCTGGTCGGCGGGCCGGCTGCGCGAGGCGATCGACGCCGCGGCCCGCGAAACCTTCGACCTGGCCACCCAGATCCCGTTGCGCGCATCGCTGTTCCGCACCGCCGACGACGAACACGTGCTGGTGGCCGTCGTGCACCACATCGCCGCCGACGGCTGGTCGTTGCGGCCGCTGGTCCGCGACCTGGGGCTGGCGTACGCCAGCCGCTGCGCCGGGCGGGCCCCCGACTGGGAGCCGCTGGCCGTGCAGTACGTCGACTACACGCTGTGGCAGCGCGCGCAGTTCGGCGAACTCGCCGACAGCGGCAGCCGCATCGCCGCGCAGCTCGCCTACTGGCAGGACGCGCTGGCCGGCATGCCGGAGCGGTTGGCGCTGCCCACCGACCGGCCCTACCCGCAGATCGCCGATCAGCGCGGGGCGGCCGTCGAGGTGGACTGGCCGGCCGACCTGCAGCAGCAGGTCGCCGGGCTGGCCCGCGAGTACAACTCGACCAGCTTCATGGTGGTGCAGGCCGCGCTGGCCGTGCTGCTGTCGAAGATCAGCGCCAGCACCGACGTGGCGGTCGGCTTCCCGATCGCCGGCCGGCGCGACCCCGCGCTCGACGACCTGGTCGGGTTCTTCGTCAACACCCTGGTGCTCCGCGTCGACCTGGCCGGTGACCCGAGTTTCACCGAACTGCTGACCCGCGTCCGCGCCCGCAGCCTGGAGGCCTTCGAGCACCAGGACGTGCCGTTCGAGGTGCTGGTCGAGCGCGTCAACCCGACCCGAAGCCTGACCCACCACCCGCTGGTGCAGGTGATGCTGGCCTGGCAGAACTTCGCCGGGCAGGACAGCGACCCCGGCGCCGGACTGGCCCTGGGCGACGTGCAGGTGACCTCGATACCGCTGGACACCCAGGTCGCCCGCATGGATCTGGTGTTCTCGCTGGCCGAACGCTGGGGCGAGGACAACGAGCCCGCCGGGATCGGCGGGCGGGTGGAGTTCCGCACCGACGTGTTCGACGCGGCCACCATCGAGACGCTGATCGCGCGCCTGCAGCTGGTGCTGGAGGCGATGACGGCCGATCCCGCCAGCGCCCTGTCGACGGTGGACCTGCTGGACCGGCACGAACGCGCCCGCCTGGACGCCCTGGGCAACCGCGCGGCGCTGACCGCGCCCGCGACCACCGACGCCTCGATTCCCGCGCTGTTCGCCGAGCAGGTGGCGCGCACCCCGGACGCGGTGGCGCTGCGCTGCGACGACCGCTCGTGGACCTATCGCGAGCTCGACGAGGCCGCCAACCGGCTGGCCCACCGGCTGACCGGCCTCGGCGTCAGCCGCGGTGAGCGGGTGGCGCTGCTGTTCGGCCGCTCGGCCGAGGCGATCGTGGCGATCCTGGCGGTGCTCAAGACCGGCGCGGCCTACCTGCCGATCGACCCGGGGCTGCCGGCGGAGCGGATCGGCTTCATGCTCGCCGACGCCGCGCCGATGGTGGCGATCAGCACCGCCGGGCTGGCCGAGCGGCTGTACGGCCACCACGTCGCCGTCCTCGACGTGAACGATCCGGCCGTGCCCACCCAGCCGTCGACCCCGTTGCCGGCGCCGAGCGCCGACGACGTCGCCTACCTGATCTACACCTCGGGCACCACCGGTGTCCCCAAAGGCGTTGCCGTCACGCACGGTAACGTCGCCCGGCTGCTGGCGTCCGGTGACTCCGGTCTGCCCCGCGAGGGCGTCTGGTCGCAATGGCACTCGCTGGCCTTCGACGTCTCGGTCTGGGAGATCTTCGGCGCGCTGCTGCAGGGCGGACGCCTGGTGGTGATCCCCGACTCCGTGGTCCGGTCGCCGGACGACTTCCACGCGCTGCTGGTCGCCGAACGGGTCACCGTGATCAGCCAGACGCCGTCCGCGGCGGACGTGCTGTCGCCCGCGGGGCTGGACTCCGCGGCGCTGGTGGTGGCCGGCGAGGCCTGCCCGGCCGAGCTGGTCGACCGGTGGGCGCCGGGACGCACGATGATCAACGCCTACGGCCCCACCGAGGCGACGGTGTACGCCGCGGTCAGCGCCCCGCTGCAGGCGGGATCGCCCACCACCGGGCCGGTGCCGATCGGTTCCCCGGTGCCGGCGGCCGCGGCGTTCGTGCTGGACGAATCCCTGCGGCCGGCGCCGCACGGCGTGGTCGGTGAGCTGTATGTCGCCGGCGGCGGCGTCGCGGTCGGCTACTGGCGCCGCGCCGAGCTGACCGCGTCGCGCTTCGTGGCCTGCCCGTTCGGGGCGCCCGGGTCGCGGATGTACCGCACCGGCGACCTGGTCCGCTGGGGGCCCGACGGCCAGTTGCAGTACCTGGGCCGGGCCGACGAGCAGGTCAAGATCCGCGGCTATCGCATCGAACTCGGCGAGGTGCGCTCGGCGCTGGCCGCGCTGGACGGCGTGGACCAGGCGGCGGTGATCGCCCGCGAGGACCGCCCAGGCGACAAGCGCCTGGTCGGCTACGTCACCGGGGGAGCGGACCCGGTCGAGGCCCGCGCCCGGCTGGCCGATCGCCTGCCGGCCTACATGGTCCCGGCCGCCGTCGTGGCGCTCGACGCGCTGCCGCTGACACCGAACGGCAAGCTCGACGTCCGGGCCCTGCCGTCACCGGAGTACCGCGACGTCGACCGCTACCGCGCCCCGGGCACCCCGGCCGAGGAGACCTTGGCCGGCATCTACGCCCAGGTTCTGGGCGTCGACCGGGTCGGCGTCGACGACTCCTTCTTCGACCTCGGCGGCGACAGCATCTCCTCGATGCAGGTGGTGACCCGCGCGCGGGCCGCAGGCCTGGCGCTGCGCACCCGCGACATCTTCACCGAGCAGACCGTGGCCCGGCTGGCCCGGGTCGCCGGCGTCACCGACGGCGAGCACGGCGTGCAAGACGAGGGCGTCGGCGAGGTCGTCGCCACGCCCATCATCCGGTGGCTGCGCAGCGTGGACGGTCCGGTCGACCAGTTCAACCAGACGATGGTCCTGCAGGCACCCGCCGGCGTCACCGAGGCCGACGTGGTGGTGGTGTTGCAGGCCCTGCTGGACCGGCACGCCATGCTGCGGCTGCGCGTCGATCGCGCGGACGAGGGCGCGGACGAGGGTGCGGGCGAATGGTCGCTACGGGTGCCCGAGCCGGGTTCGGTCGATGCCGCCCAGCGGCTGCACGCGGTCGACGAGCTGTCGGACGCGGCGATCGTCGACGCGCGGTCGCGGTTGAACCCGGCCGCCGGGGTGATGCTCAGTGCGCTGTGGGTTTCCGCCACGCGTCAGCTGGTGCTGATCATTCATCACCTGGCCGTCGACGGCGTCTCCTGGCGGGTGCTGCTGGAGGACCTCAACATCGCCTGGGGCCAGCATCACCACGGCCAACCCGTCGCGCTGCCCGCCGGCAGCACCTCGTTCGCCCGCTGGGCGACGCTGCTCGCCGAGCACGCGCAGTCACCGGCCGTGGCCGAGCAGGCCGAGGCCTGGCGGCGGGTCGCCGCGACCCCGTCCGCCCTGCCCGCGGTGCGGCCCGAGGTCGACACCTACGAGACCGCCGAGAACATGTCGGTGACCCTGGACGCGACGACCACCCGCACGCTGCTCGGCGAGGCGCCGGCGGCATTCCACGCCGGCGTCAACGACATCCTGCTGATCGGGTTCGCCCTGGCCTGGGCCGAGTTCCTGGGCCCCCGTCTCGCTGTCGGCACCCCCATCGGCATCGACGTCGAGGGCCACGGCCGCCACGAGGAACTGGCCGCCGGAGTCGACCTGTCGCGCACCGTCGGGTGGTTCACCACCAAGTACCCGGTGGCTTTGAACGTCGCGGGGCACGTCGGCGGGCTGTCCTGGTCGCAGGTCACCTCCGGCGCGCCGATCCTGGGCGCGCTGATCAAGGACGCCAAGGAGCAACTGCGCGCGCTGCCGGACCCGCTCACCTACGGGTTGCTGCGCTACCTCAACGGCGACGTCGACCTGGACGGCCCCGACCCGACCATCGGGTTTAACTACCTGGGCCGGCTGGGCGGCGCGGCGGCCGAGCTCTCCGACGAGCTGTGGCGAATCAGCCCGGACGGGTCGTCGGCCACCGCGACCAGCACCGCGGTGCCGATGCCGCTGATGCACACCGTCGACCTCAACGCCGGCACCATGGACACCGCCGACGGCCCGCAGCTGCACGCCAACTGGACGTGGGCGGCCTCGGCGCTGGACCGCGACCAGATCGCCCGCCTGAGCCGGCTGTGGTTCGAGGCCCTGGCCGGCATCTGCGCGCACGTGCGCCACGGCGGCGGCGGCCTGACCCCGTCGGACATCGCGCCCGCGCGCCTGGACCAGCAGCAGATCGAGCGGCTGGAGCGGCGCCTGCGGATCGCCGACGTGCTGCCGCTGACCCCGCTGCAGGAGGGTCTGCTCTTCCACGCCGGCTCCCGGCGGGACGTCCGAGACCGGCTGGAAGACCACCTGTATGCGGTGCAGCTCGACCTGACCCTGACCGGCCCGCTGGACGCCGACCGGCTGCGCGACGCCATGCACAGCGTGGTCATTCGGCACCCGCACCTGGTGGCCCGTTTCTGCGAGGAGTTCGACGAGCCGGTCCAGATCATCCCGGCCAACCCGGCGCTGGCCTGGCGCCACCTCGAGATCAGGCCCAACGGCAGCGCGCCCGAAGAGCGGATCCAGCGGCTGTGCGCCGCCGAACGCGCCGCGGTCTACGACCTGGCCGACCAGTCGGCCGTGCGCGCCGCGCTGATCCGCACGGGCGACGACCGGCACCGGCTGGTGCTCACCATCCACCACATCGTGCTCGACGGCTGGTCGGTGCCGATCCTGCTGAACGAGACGTTCGCCTGCTACACCGGACAGCGGCTGCCGGCGCCCGCGCCCTACCGCCGGTTCGTCACCTGGCTGGCCGAGCGCGACCACGACGCCGCCCGCGCGGCGTGGCGCGACGTGCTGGACGGCTTCGACACCCCGACGCTGGTCGGGCCGCCGCAGCAGCGGGAACCCGGCGGCCGCGGTGTCCGGTCGTTCGCGCTGTCCGAGGAGACTACCCGCGCGGTCAGCGAACTGGCCCGCGCCGGCCACACCACCGTCAGCACCGTGCTGCAAGCCGGGTGGGCGCAGCTGCTGGCCTGGCTGACCGGCCAGCACGACGTCACCTTCGGCACCACCGTGTCGGGCCGGCCGGCCGAGGTGCTCGGCGCCGAATCGATGGTGGGTCTGATGATCAACACCGTCCCGGTGCGCGCCAACATGACGGCGTCGACCACCACCACCGAGCTGCTCGACCAGATGCAGCGCGCCCACGCCGACACGCTGGACCACCAGCACCTGGCGTTGCACGAGATCCACCGGATCACCGGACACGAGCAGCTCTTCGACACCCTGTTCGCCTACGAGAACTATCCGCTGGACACCTCCGCGATGGCCGTCGACCACGAACTGGCGATCGCCGACGTCAACATGTTCGAGCGCAACCACTACCCGCTGACGATGCAGGCCGCCCTGTCCGGCCAGGAACTCGGCCTGCGGGTGGAGTACGACACCGGCATCTTCGACACCCAGACCATCGACGCGCTGCGCGACCGGCTGGAGCGGGTGCTGCTCGCGATGGCCGCCGACCCGGGCCGGCCACTGTCGTCGGTCGATCTGCTCGGCGCGCCCGAGCGCACCCGCCTGGACCAGATCGGCAACCGGGCGGTGTTGACCCGGCCGCTGCCCGCGCTGCCGTCGATTCCCGCCATGTTCGATGCGCAGGTCGCCGACCGGCCCGACGCGGCGGCGATCAGCTGGGGCAGCACGTCGATGACCTACCGGGAACTCGACGAGGCCGCCACCAGGCTGGCGCGCCTGCTCGCCGAGCAGGGCGCGGGGCCGGGAGAGTCGGTGGCGGTGCTGTTCTCGCGGTCGGTGCGGGCGATCGTGGCCATCCTGGCGGTGCTCAAGACCGGGGCGGCGTACCTGCCGATCGACCCGGCCGCGCCGGGCGCCCGGATCCGCTTCATGCTCGACGACGCCGCGCCGGTCGCCGCCGTCACCACCGAAGGCCTGCGGTCGCGACTGAACGGCTGCGAGGTGACGGTCATCGATATCGAGGACCCCCGGATCGGGGAGCGCGCGGCCACGCCGCTGCCGGCGGTCGCGGCCGACGGCATCGCCTACGTCATCTACACCTCGGGCACCACCGGTGTCCCCAAGGCCGTGGCGATCACCCACCGCAACGTGACCCAGCTGCTGGACACCCTGGACGCCGGCCTGCCGCGGGTGGGCGTGTGGACGCAGAGCCACTCGTACGCCTTCGACGTGTCGGTCTGGGAGATCTTCGGCGCGCTGCTGCGCGGCGGCCGGCTGGTGGTGGTGCCCGAGTCGGTGGCCCGCTCGCCGAAGGACTTCCACGCCCTGCTCGTCGACGCGGAGGTCACTGTGTTGACGCAGACCCCGTCGGCGGTGGCGATGCTGTCGCCGAAGGGGCTGGAGTCGGTGACGCTGGCGGTGGTCGGCGAGGCCTGCCCGGCCGAGGTGGTGGATCGCTGGGCGCCCGGCCGGGTGATGGTGAACGCCTACGGCCCGACCGAGACCACCATGTGTGTGGCGATCAGCGCCCCGCTGACGCGGGGATCCGGGACGCCGCCGATCGGTCTGCCGGTGGACGGCGCGGCCCTGTTCGTGCTCGACCCGTGGTTGCGCCCGGTGCCCGAGGGGGTCGTCGGCGAGCTGTATGTGGCCGGCGACGGGGTGGCCGCCGGGTATGTGGGCCGGGCCGGGCTGACGGCCTCGCGGTTCGTGGCGTGCCCGTTCGGGGCGCCCGGGGCGCGCATGTATCGCACCGGGGACCTGGTCTGCTGGGGGCCCGACGGACAGCTGCGCTACCTGGGTCGCGCCGACGAGCAGGTGAAGATCCGCGGCTACCGCATCGAGCTCGGCGAGGTCCAGGCCGCGCTGGCCGCGCTGGACGACG
>NZ_LZKV01000242.1:0-5312 GCF_001672995.1 Mycobacterium sp. 1482292.6
CGAAGGGTTTGATGCTGTCGGAGATGACCAGGCCCATCTGGTTCAGAAAGTCCGTCCGCCAGCCTGCCCTGGTGGCGGCCGACGTCAAACGTCAGCAGCGGCCCGTCCGGGTTGCCGATGTTGAGGGTCTGCCCGTCGTGGATCTCGACCACCGGCACCCGCCGGCCGTTGACGAAAGTGCCGTTGAGCGAACCGTTGTCGATCGCCAGCCACTTGCCCTGGTCGAAGCGCAGCAGCAGGTGGGCACGCGAAATCAGCGGGTGGGTGATACGCATGTCCGCTCGCAGATCGCGCCCGACTACTACATCGTGGCCCGCTGCGAAGGTGCGTTCCGATCCTTCGTGATGGACGGTTAGCGCTGGCGGGGCTGGTGCTGACATCGCCACAACTGTAGCTTGCGCCCCTGTGGATTACCGGGGAGCGCCCGCTGCCACATCGGGCGCGCCGGTGACCACGCAGTGCGTCCGGGTGTAGATCGTGGGCATGCACTGATTGCAGTGCGTGCACGCCGAATGCACCTGGTGCCGGGCGCCATCAGCGGCGATCCGGTTGATCAGATCCGGTTCGGCCAGCAGCGCGCGGGCCATGGCGACGAATTCGAATCCCTCCGCCATCGCCAGGTCCATCGTCTCCCGGTTGGTGATGCCACCGAGCAGGATCAGCGGCATCTTCAGCTCGTTGCGGAACAGCTTGGCGTCGCGCAACAGATATGCCTCGCGGTACGGGTATTCGCGCAGGAATTTCTTGCCCGTCATGCGCATGCCCCAGCTCAGCGGCGGCTTGAATGCGCCGGCGAACTCCTTGAGCGGCGCGTTGCCGCGGAACAGGTACATCGGGTTGACCAGCGAGCTGCCCGCGGTGAGTTCGATCGCGTCCAGGCCGCCGTCTTCCTCGAGCCACTTGGCTGTCCTCAGCGACTCCTCCGTGCTGATGCCGCCGCGAACCCCGTCGGCCATGTTCAGCTTGGCGGTCACCGCGATGGGCGTGCCCTCCTTTTCCACCGCGCGCCGAACGGCCATCACCATGCCGCGGGCGACCTTAGCCCGGTTTTCCAGCGATCCGCCGAACTCGTCGTCGCGGCGGTTGATCAGCGGGGACAGGAACGAGCTCGCCAAATAATTGTGGCCCAGGTGGATTTCGACGGCATCGAAGCCGGCCTCGATGGCCAGGCGGGCGGCGTTGGCGTGCCCGGCGATCACCTCGTCGATGTCTTCACGCGTCGCCTTCTTGGCGAATCGCATCCCGATCGGGTTGAAGAACCGCACCGGCGCCAGCGCCTTGGCCTTGTTGGACTTGGCGTTGGCCACCGGGCCGGCGTGGCCGATCTGCGCGCTGACCGCAGCGCCCTCGGCGTGGACCGCGTCGGTGAGCCGTCGGAACCCGGGCACGGCCTCCGGCCGCATCCAGATGCCGTTGCCCTCGGTGCGCCCGCCGGGGGAGACGGCGCAGTAGGCGACCGTCGTCATGCCGACCCCGCCGGCGGCGGGCAGCCGGTGGTATTCGATGAGGTCGTCGGTCACCAGCGCCTCGGGCGTGCGCGCCTCGAAGGTGGCGGACTTGATGGTGCGGTTACGCAGCGTTATCGGCCCGAGCTTCGCGGGGCTGAACACGTCCGGCGGGGTTGACATACCGGGAGCCTAATGGCGATCGCGAGCGCGGCGAAGCCGGGCGTGGCGGGTCGCCATCATCGATGTCTGCCAGACTGTCAGCGTGGGAGCAATCACGCTGGACGGCAAGGCCACCCGCGACGAGATCTTCGTCGACCTCAAACAGCGGGTGACCGCTTTGACCGCCTCGGGCCGCACCCCCGGGCTGGGCACCATCCTGGTGGGCGACGACCCCGGCTCCCAGGCGTACGTGCGGGGCAAGCACGCCGACTGCGCCAAGGTCGGCATCACCTCGATCCGCCGCGACCTGCCCGCCGACATCAGCACCGACACGCTCAACGACACCATCGACGAGCTCAACGCCAACCCGGATTGCACCGGTTACATCGTGCAGTTGCCGCTGCCCAAGCACCTGGACGAGAACGCGGCGCTGGAGCGGGTCGACCCCAACAAGGACGCCGACGGGCTGCACCCCACCAACCTGGGCCGGCTGGTGCTCAACAACCCGGCCCCGCTGCCGTGCACCCCGCGCGGCATCGTGCACCTGTTGCGCCGCTACGACGTCGAGATCGCCGGGGCGCACGTGGTCGTCATCGGCCGCGGCGTCACCGTCGGTCGCCCGCTCGGCCTGCTGCTGACCCGACGCTCCGAGAACGCCACGGTGACGTTGTGCCACACCGGAACTCGCGACCTGCCCGCCCTGACCAGGCAGGCCGACGTCATCGTCGCCGCCGTCGGGGTGCCGCACATGGTGACCGCCGACATGGTGCGCCCCGGTGCCGCGGTGCTCGACGTCGGCGTCAGCCGGGTGGACGGCAAGCTCGCCGGCGACGTGCATCCCGACGTGTGGGAGGTGGCCGGCCACATGTCGCCGAATCCCGGTGGGGTGGGCCCGCTGACCCGCGCGTTCCTGCTGACCAACGTCGTCGAACTGGCCGAGCGGGGATGACCGCGCGGACCGTGCTGCGGGCCCAGTGGCCAATTCTGTTGGTGGGCCTGATCTTTGCGACGGCCCTGGCCTTGGTGGGAGCCAACTTCTGGCGTCGCGGTTCGTTGTTGATCGGCATCGGCGTCGGCGTCGCGGCGTTGCTGCGGTTGCTGCTGTCCGAGGACCGGGCCGGCCTTCTGGTGGTGCGCGGCAAGGGAATCGACTTCATGACCACCGCGGCGGTCGGGGCGGCGATGTTCTATATCGCGTGGACCATCGACCCGCTGGGCACCCGCTAGTACCTCGGCAGCGCCGGAACCTGCCCGGGCATCGCGGGGAGCTGGCCCGCCATCCCGGGAATCTGGCCCGTCATGCCCGGGATCTGGCCCGTCATGCCCGGGATCTGGCCCGGCATTCCCGGCGGCATGGCCCCGGACAGGTTGCCGTTGGCGATGTTCGCCATCTCCTGGGGGCAATACGTCTGGATTGCGATCGTGGTGAACATGCGGGCCATCGTGGGCGACATGCCGCGGCCGGCGACGCTGGACGCGGCCGCCGCGAAATTGCCGCCCGGCTGCGACAGCATCGGGCAGATCGACTCGCCGACGGACATCGCGTTACCGGGCTCGCCGAAGTCGATGCCGGCGTGGTTGAGCGCGTCGATGAAGTCGTCGCCGTTGCCCTCCGCCCCGGCCGGCGCCGCGAACGCCGAGGCCACGGTCAGCAGGCCGGCGGCCGCGGCCAGCAGGCGGATGGTGAAGGGCTGATGGCGAAAGACCCAGATCCATTGATGAGTTCGTGCAAGTGCCTTCACGCCAGCCTCCCCGTCCGCCATGGAGTGCGTCTGAGGCACACTCGAATCACGCCTACGAACTCTGGGCCATCACTGTCACGTTTGCGACACGGTGGGGTAAAGGTTCGCACAATAAGCGTTTCGTGAGGTCGCGACCGGCGCGGCGTCGGTTATTACGCGGCCCGATTGCGCAAGGCCACTCGGCAGATCGACGCCACACTGTGATGTAACACGGGCGGCGACACCGGACTTGCGGGCGGGAGATGAACCAGAATCCGCCCCATGACGACCCGCCCGACCCACCACGAGATCTCGCGTCAGACGTTTCTTCGCGGCGCCGTCGGAATGTTGGCGACGGGAGCGGTGTTCGGCACCGCCCCGGCGGCCGCGGACCCCGCGGGCTGGGGCGGCCTTGCCTCCTCGATCGGCGGCAGCGTGCTGTTACCGGCCAACGGCGCCCAATTCTCCACCGGCAAGCAGGTTTTCAACTCGTTCTACAACGGCTCCAATCCCGCTGCGGTAGTTCGGGTTTCGTCGCAGGCCGACGTGCAGAAGGCGGTCGCGTTCGCGAAGGTCAACAACCTCAAGGTCGCACCGCGCGGCGGGGGTCATTCGTACGTCGGCGCGTCCAGCGCCAACGGCACCATGGTGCTCGATCTGCGCGGGCTGCCCGGCGGGGCGAACTTCGACGGCAACAACGTCACGGTGACCCCGGCGACCGATCTGTATGCCGTACACCAGGCCCTGGCCGGCGCGGGCCGCGCCGTTCCCGTCGGCACCTGTCCCACCGTCGGCATGGCGGGGCTCGCGTTGGGCGGCGGGGTGGGCGCCGACGCCCGGCGCGCCGGGCTCACCTGCGACGCGCTGCAATCCGCGACCGTGGTGTTGCCCAGCGGCGACGTGGTCACCGCGTCGGCCAACGACAACCCGGATCTGTTCTGGGCCTTGCGCGGTGGCGGCGGCGGCAACTTCGGGGTGACCACCGCGATGACCTTCGCGACCTTCGCCACCGCGGACAGCGACCTGGTCCGGCTGGACTTCCCACCGTCGTCGGCGGTGCAGGTGCTCACCGGCTGGCAATCCTGGCTGGCCGGCGCGGACCGCAACACCTGGGGGATGGTTGATCTGTCGGTCGGCTCGGCGCAGGCGAATTGCCATGTGCTGGCGACGTCTCCGGCCGGGAGCGGCTCCGGTGTGGCCGACGCCCTCAAATCCGCGGTTGGGCTGGCGCCCACCGCCGTAACCAATAAGACGCTGAGCCACATGGACCTGGTGACCTATCTGGCCGGTGGCGGCGCGACCAGCCCGGCGCGCGGCTTCGTGGCCGGTTCCGATGTGATCGGGCCGATGACTTCCGCTGCGGCCCATGCCATTGCGACCGCAGCCGGGCAGTGGCCTGCCTCCGGCGCGGGTCAGGCCTCGGTGCTGATCGATCCGCTAGGCGGCGCGGTCGCCGACGTCGCGCCGGGCGACACCGCGTTTCCGTGGCGCACTCAATCCGCCGTGGTGCAGTGGTACGTCGAGCCCGCCGCCAACCAGGTAGCCGCCGCCAGCACCTGGGTGGGCGCCGCGCATCAAGCGGTACAACAGTTCTCGGTCGGCGGCTACGTCAACTACCTGGAGGCCAATACCGCGCCGTCGCGCTACTACGGCCAAAACCTGTCGCGGCTGGCGACCGTCCGGCAGAAGTACGACCCCAACCGGCTGATGTTCTCGGGGCTCGACTTTTAGCGAGATTAATTGCGCGAGTGTGAATCTATGGCGATTTCTCGGCCGATTTTGTCGGTGGGTGCCGTTAGTTTGGCGGTGTGGGTGATGAGCAGGATGTCGAGGCGGCGTTCGACGCGCTCGATGCCGCCTGGGATCGCGTGTGCGCGCTGAAGCTCGATGCGCTGAAGCCGCGCCAGCAGTTGGCGGTGTTGGCGCGCTGCGAAAAGCAGCGCCGGCGCATCCCGGCCGTCGAGCACCCCGTGATCAATTCCCT
>NZ_LZKV01000243.1:0-22849 GCF_001672995.1 Mycobacterium sp. 1482292.6
TTGGCGTGTTCTTCGGTTTCGATGACCATCAGCGCGCCGGCCTCGCCGAAGACGAATCCGGTGCGGTCGCGGTCGAAGGGGCGGCAGGCCCCCACCGGGTCGTCGTTCTTGGTCGACATCACGATGCGCATCTGGGCGAACGCCGCTATCGCGACCGCCTCGATCCTGACCTCGACGCCACCGCAGATGGCGACGTCGGCCTCACCGAAGACGACGTTGCGCCAGGCCTGGGCCACCCCCTCGGAACCCGACGCGCACGCCGACACCGGCGTGATCACCCCGGCCCTGGCGTGCCGCTCCAGGCTCACCGCGACGGCCGCCCCGTCGGGCATGTACTTCGACACCGCCAGCGGCGAGACCCCCTTGATGCCACGGGCCCGCAGGTCGTCATAGCTGAACACGATCTGCTCGGCCGACCCCAGGCCGGTGCCGATGGAGACCATCAGCCGGTTGGGGTCGACCTCGGGTGAGCCGGCGTTCTCCCAGGCCCGTCGGCTCAGCACGGTCGACATCCGCTGCAGGTAGCCCATCCGGTGGCGTTCGGCGCGCGTCAGGCCGCCGTCGAATTCCTCCAGCAGGTGTCCGCCGATGCGCACCGGCAGGTCGAACTCCTCGACGAACGAATCCTCGAGTTTGCGGATACCGCTTTGGCTGTCCAGCAACAGCTTCCAGGTGCTCTCGGCGTCAGTAGCCAACGCGGTCGTCATGGCGACGCCAGTGACGACCACGTTCGGCAGCGTTTTCCCGGTAACCAGCTCCGTCATGACTCGCAAAACCTTTCACTTGATGAGAGCCGATGACGCTGGACGTCGAGCCCCACTCCCCACCAATTCGTCAAGTACGAACTTCCATTGTCCCAACATCAAAAACTTGGGGCAACGAGACACGGCGTAAGCCGGGATTCTTGACCGCAAAAGGCGCCATCAGCTGGTGGTTCTTCGTTTGACGGCCGCGTTGGCCCGGGCGGGATCCGCCCGCTATTGGGCGCGCACCGCCTGCGCCCGCGCCATCAGCCCGCCGCCGCCGGGCAGGGCGCCCACCACGGTGCGGGCCAGCCGGTCGCGGCCCCGGACGCCGTCTGTCCTGGCCCGTCCGGCGCGCAGATGCCGCCAGCCGAGCGCCGCCCAGGTCGCCGCGACGGCGGCGTCGGTGACCCCGCCGCGGGCGCGGCGGCGGTCGAGGACCGCCAGGCCGAGCGCGGTCGCCGAGTGCACGACGTCGACCCAGACCCCGGCCGCCAGCACCTCCGGGCCGGGGTTGACTCCCGACAGGGCCGCCTGGGTCAGATGGCGGGCGCCCAGGATCCGGGTGACGACGAGCGCCTTGCGGTCGACCTGCACCCCGTGGATGTGATCGAGCACCTCAGCGGGGGCGGCCAGCAGCACCGCACCCCATCCCGCCCGGATCAGTTCGATCGCGCGAATCTTCATCGGTCAACCCCCCAACTGCCGTGCGAACGGCCCCACCCGTTCGATGAACCGATCGAAGAACGCCGCCGCGTCGACGTCAATGCCGATCAGCGCGTTGGGTTCTCGACGATCCGACCAATCGGTCACCGTCATGGCGCGGGTCAGGGTCCCGGTCAGCTCGATGTCCACCGTCGCCGCACGCGTGCTGACCAGTTCGGGGTCCAGCGCGACGGCGGCGGCCAACGGATCGTGCATGTGTGCCTGATACCCGTGGCCGAGTTCGTGATAGGCCTCCAGGTAGAACCGCGCCGCGTCCTCGATCACCCGGATCAGCGGGTTGGACGCGCCCGACCGGGTGCCGGGCTCGTCGGCTTCGCTCAGCCGCGTCGTCGTCGCCCCCGCGGCCGCGGCCAGCCGCGCGAGGTGATCCGGCGTCAACGCGACCTTGCGGGTCAGGTCGAGACCGCACAGGATCGGAAGCCGCTGTTGCCCAACGGTTTCGGGGCGCCACGCCGCCAGCACCTCGGCCGCCGCCTCGGGATCGACGCTGATGTTCCACTCGGCCACCGCCGTGGTGTTGCCCCGGTGGTCGTAGGACCCGCCCATGATCACCAGCCGGCGCAGCAGCGTCGGCAGCTCGGGTTCGGCGCGCAGCGCCAGCGCCAAGTTGGTCAAGGGGGCGGTCGCCACCCCGATGAGCTCACCGGGAAAGGCCCGCGCCGCGCGCACCCAGGCGCTCGCCGAGTCATAGTCGGTGAGCCGGCCCGAGCCCGGCGGCAGGTCGGCATAGCCCAATCCCCTGGGGCCGTGGACTTTTGACGGCAGCCGCATCGGGCCGGTCAGGGTCTGTGGCGAGCCCTTGGAAACCGGTATCCCGGTGCGTTGGCACAGCTGCAGCAGGCCGAGATTGTTTTCGCAAACCTGTTCCACCCCAACGTTTCCCCCGGTCGAGGCGATGCCGACCACTTCGGCGTCCGGGCTGGCGAACAGGTAGATCAGCGCCAGCGCATCGTCCACGCCGGTGTCGACGTCAACGAAAACGGGCGAGGTCATTGCTTCCAACATACCGGCGACTAGGCTGGCACAATGCCAACCACGTCGGAGCCCCCGGAGGGGACTGATTTAACGCCGCACTTCGACGATGTGCAGGCCCACTACGACCTGTCGGACGACTTCTTCCGGCTATTCCTCGATCCCACCCAGACGTACAGCTGCGCGTACTTCGAGCGCGACGACATGACGCTGGAAGAGGCCCAGATCGCCAAGATCGACCTCGCCCTCGGCAAACTCGGGTTGCAGCCGGGCATGACGTTGCTCGATGTGGGCTGCGGGTGGGGGGCCACCATGATGCGGGCGATGGAAAAGTACGACGTCAACGTCGTCGGCCTCACCCTGAGCCGCAACCAGGCCGACCACGTCGAACAGCTGATCGCGAAGTCCGAGAGCCCGCGGTCGGCCAGGATCCTGCTGCAGGGCTGGGAGCAGTTCGACGAGCCGGTCGACCGGATCGTCAGCATCGGCGCCTTCGAGCACTTCGGGCACGAACGCTACGACGCGTTCTTCACTCTGGCGCACGACCTGCTGCCCGACGACGGGATCATGCTGCTGCACACCATCACCGGGCTGCACCCGACGGAGATGGTCGAGCGCGGCATGCCGATCTCGTTCACGTTCGCCCGGTTCATCAAATTCATTGTCACCGAGATCTTCCCGGGCGGACGGCTGCCGTCGATCCCGATGGTGCAGGAGCGCGCCACCGCGAACGGCTTCACGGTGACTCGCGTGCAGTCGTTGCAGCCGCACTATGCCAAGACGCTCGACATCTGGGCCGCCGGGCTTGAGTCGCATAAGGACGAGGCCATCGCGCTGCAGTCCGAGGAGGTCTACGAGCGGTACATGAAGTACCTGACCGGTTGCGCCGACGCGTTCCGCGTCGGCTACATCGACGTCAACCAGTTCACGCTGCAGAAGTGACTACCAGTGCACGCCGGGCACCAGGCGGACCAGCCGCTTGACCGGACGCGGTGTGCGGATGCCGCGGGTGACGGCGCGCACCGGCCGGCTGGGCTTGCGCCGCGGGCCGCGCGCGGCGGGCGCCGGGGCCGGGTGGGCGGTCAGCCCGCGTGCCGCCGCCGAGTCGGGATAGCCCAGGTAGAGCTGGTGCAGGACCCGCCGCGACGTCCGCGGGGCGAAGTAGTTGCCGGCCTCGGCGAGCGTCCCCAGCGGGGTGTCGATGCGGGCCGGCTTTTCCACCAGCCCGCGCACCACCATCGCCGCCGCCCGCTCGGGGCTGATCGCCGGCACCGGGTTGAGCCGGTGCGACGGCACGATCATGGGCGTGCGCACCAACGGCATATGGATGTTGGTGAAGGTGATGTGGTCCGACAGCACCTCCGAACCCACCACGTCGGAGAACGCGTCCAGCGCCGCCTTGGACGGCAGGTACGAGCTGTATTTGGGATTGCGGGCCTGCACACCGGCGCTCGACACGTTGACGACGTGGCCGAATCGGCGCTCGCGCCAATGGGGTAGCAGCGCCAGCACCATCCGGACCGCGCCGAAGTAGTTGACCGCCATCACCCGCTCGTAGTCGTGTAGCCGGTCAGTCGAGTTGACCACCGAGCGGCGGATGGACCGGCCGGCGTTGTTCACCAGGTAGTCGACGTGGTCGAACCGGCCCAGGATGTCCTTGACGGTGTGTTCCACCGACGCCGAATCGGTGACATCACACGTAAAGGCATGGGCGGCACCACCATTGGCGCGGATCTCGGCGACCAGCGAATCCAGCGCCGGGCCGTTGCGGGCCAGCGCGAACACGGTGGCGCCCCGCTCGGCGATCGCGATGGCCGCCGCCCGGCCGATGCCACTGGACGCCCCGGTGATGATGACGTGGCGACCCTGCAACGGTCCCCGCGGATCGTCGCGGCGCGCCCGATCCGGATCGAGGTGCTCCGCCCAGTACCGCCACAGCTTGGGCGCGTAGCCGGCGAACTCGGGAACAGTTATCCCGGTGTCCCGCAACGCATCTCGTGTCTTCTCGTTGACGAAGGTGGGCGCCAGGTCCACGACGTCGAGCACCTCGGCGGGGATGCCGAGCTGGGTGGCCGCCATGTTGCGCACCACCCGGGCGCGCCCGCGCACCTTGAGCACGGGGGCGGCCACCGCACGGGGCAGTGAACCGCGCAGCGGCGGCAGCCCGGCCGCCTTGGCCACGCCGCGGTAGATGCCACGCAGGCCGATGGTCTTCTCGGCGGTCAGGTGGAACGTCTGCTGATCGCGGCCGTCGGCGTGCATCAGCGCGACCAGCGCGTCGACGACGTAGTCCACTGGCACGATGTTGGTGCGGCCGGTGTCGGGCAGCAGGATCGGGGTCAGCTTGGGTAGGACCGCCAACTTGGCCAGCACGCCGAAGAAGTAGTACGGGCCGTCCACCTTGTCCATCTCGCCGGTGCGCGAATCGCCCACCACCACCGCGGGGCGGTAGATGCGATGACGCAGACCCGGCGCCGAGCGCACCAGCAGCTCGGCCTCGAACTTGGTCTGGTGATAGGGCGTCGGCAGCTGCTGGCCCACGTCGAAGTCGTCCTCGGTGTATTCGCCGGCGAAATCGCCCGCCACCGCGATCGACGACACGTGGTGCAACGTCGCGTCCAACCGCTGCGCCAGCGCGATCACCGCGCGGGTGCCCTCGACGTTGCTGGCCCGCTGTTCGGGTTCGCCGGCGGTGATGTCGTAGATCGCCGCACAGTGCACGACGTGATCGACCCGGCCCAGCTCGGCGAGCGCCTCGTCGCTCAGATCCAGTTCCGGCAGCGCACCGACCAGGGGTTTCACCCGTTCACCCCACGCCGCCGCGAGCCGCTCGAAACGGCCCAGCGACTGGCGTCGGACCAGCACCCACACCTGCGCCTCGGGCTCCGATTCCAGAAGGCGAGACACGACGCGGCGACCAATAAACCCGGTACCGCCGGTAACGACATACCGCATGAAGACATGGTGGCGGTGGCAGCCGCGCACGTCAACTGCCGATCTTGTGCGGTGGCGTTTAGCTGTGGAAGTCGCGAATCCCGTCCCAGTCGACCAGCGTCCAGCCGGTCATCGGGTTCCCGCTGATCACCACCCGTCCCGTGTTCGGAATCGGGTGGCTGTCCATCAGGCTGTCCTTGGCGTTCTGGGCGTTCAGCAGCGTCCACACCATGATCGAGTTCCGGTGCGAGAACACCACCGGGTTGCGGTGCCCGCTGTTGTAGATCTTGTTGATCGCCGCGGTGAACTGGTCGTTGAACTCCTTGCCGCTGACCGAGCCGGGGATGCTGTCGGACACGTCGCCGTTGATCCAGTTCGCCGGCGCCAGCATGTACGTCGACTTGGCCATCGACTCGGGTTTGCCGTTGAACCAGCCGGCGTCGATCTCCTGGATGCCGGGTAGCACCTCCACCTGCTTGCCGAGTTCGGCGGCCAGCGGAGCGGCGGTCTGCTGCGTCCGGATCATGGTGGAGGCGTAGACGGCGTCGTAGTCCTTGCGGCCGAGTTGGTGCGCGACCTGTTCGGCCTGTCCCTTGCCCTCCGGGGTCAGGCCGGGGCCCGGCACCCCGGTGTCGATGACGCCGCTGGCGTTGGCCTCGGACTGGGCGTGCCGGATGAACGTCACCGTGATGGACCGCGCCTGCGGTGAGCCGCCGCAGCCGGCGACGATCATCGTGGCGGTGAGCGCGGCCAGCGCGACGCCGGCCTTGCGGATCATGCTGCGCTTGGGCATGTCGATAGCCTGCCCTGTCGACGGCTCCGCTGGGAAGGGTTTGCGTTGCTTTGTTACCGCGCGGCCCCGGGGAGAGGGCCTTGATCATGCCCTCGTTTCGCCGGATGCCAGAGTGGACCCAGGATCCCTACCCAACGATCAGGAGACTTCCATGGCGATTGATCCGAGTGCCGTCGGCGCGGTCACCGAACCCATGCAGTTCGAATGGACCGATCGGGACACGCTGCTCTACGCGCTCGGCGTCGGCGCCGGGATCGACGACCTGGCATTCACCACCGAGAACAGCCACGACATCGACCAGCAGGTGCTGCCGACCTACGCGGTGATCTGCTGCCCGGCCTTCGGCGCGGCGGGCCTGGTCGGAAAGTTCAACTGGGCCATGCTGTTACACGGATCGCAGAGCATCCGGCTGCACGCGCCGCTGCCGCCCGCCGGAAAACTCTCGGTGGTGTCGGAGGTCGCCGACATCCAGGACAAGGGTGAGGGTAAGAACGCGATCCTGGTGCTGCGCGGCCGGGGCACCGAACCGGATTCCGGGAAGTTGATCGCCGAGACGCTCACCACCTTGGTCATCCGGGGCGAGGGCGGCTTCGGCGGCATGCCGGGTCAGCGACCGATCGCACCCGAATTCCCCGACCGCGAGCCGGACGCCCGGATCGCGCTGCCCACCCGCGAGGACCAGGCGCTGATCTACCGGCTCTCCGGGGACCGCAACCCGCTGCACAGCGACCCGTGGTTCGCGCGCGAGCTGGCCGGCTTCCCCAAGCCGATCCTGCACGGGCTGTGCACCTACGGGGTGTCGGGTCGCGCGCTGGTCGCCGAGCTCGGCGGCGGCGTCGCGGCCAACATCACCTCGATCGCCTCGCGCTTCACCTCGCCGGTGTTCCCCGGCGAGACGCTGACCACGCTGATCTGGCGCACCGAGCCGGGCAAGGCGGTGTTCCGCACCGAGGCCTCCGGAACCGACGGTGCCGACGCGCGGGTGGTGCTCGACGACGGCGCGGTGGAATACGCCGCGCCCTGATGGGGGCGACCGCCGCTAGCCGCTGAGCTGATCGGCCAGCCGGTCGGTGAACTCGGCGGCCCGCGCGGGACTGTCGAGCGCGAACAGCGCGGCGGTGGCGCGGTCGCCGTCGTCGCCGTGCCGCACCAGGATCGGCACGCCGCCCGCGCGCACCGCGTCGAACGCGTCCTCGTCGGTGATGTCGTCGCCGAGGTAGACCGGCGTGAGCGCACCGGAGCCGGCCCGGTGCAGGTGATCGATCACCCAGCGCAGCGTTTTGCCCTTGTCCCAGTCCAGGTTCGGGCGCAGCTCGATCACCTCGCGGCCGGTGGTGACCCGAAGCCCGTCGCGGCGGCCAGCGGCGCGCACCGCCGCCAGCACCTCGCCGACGCGGTCGCGGGCGGCGTTGCGGTAGTGCGCGGCGACCCCGAATCGCTTGTGCTCCACCACGACGCCGGCGATCCCGCCCAGCTCGTCGCGCAGCCGCCCGGCCGCCCCCTCGAGCACCGGGATGGCGGCGGCCGCGGCCTCGTTCTGGTGGTGGGTGCCGTCGGGGGCGGTCAGCTCGAAGCCGTGGCTGCCCGCATACCAGATGCCCGGCACGCCAACGCGTTTGGCCACGTCGGCCAGGTCGCGGCCGGACAGCACCGCGACCGGGCACCGCGCGGCCAGCTTCTCCAACGCCTCGGTGGCCCCGGCGACGGGCCGCGCCGCATCCGGGTCGTCGACGATGTCCGACAGCGTGCCGTCGAAGTCGAAGAACACGGCCGGGCGCCGGGAGGCCAGCCCATCGGCCAAGGCCCGCAACGCATCCGGCAGTTGCGACATCCGGCGGTCCCCGGTGCGCACGGTGACCTCGTCCAGGTCGGCGACCACCGCGTCGGCCCCGGCATCCTCCAGCGCGGCACCGGCGGCCGGGTCGAGGCCGATCACCAGCGCGAACCCGGCGGCGCGCGCGGCCTCGACGCCCGCGGCGTCCCCGGCGACCACCACGCAACGGCCGGGGCGCACCCGCAGCCGGTCGGCCGTCCGCGCCGGGCCGTCGGCGCTTACCGCGGCGCCCACCCCGATTTCGCGCAGTTGCGCGGCCAACGACGAGCCGAGCGCGCCGTCGGCGTCGAACAGCACCGCGTCATGGCGGCGCGGGTCGATGACGGCCCGCCCCAATTTGCCCATGACCAACCTTCTCACGGTGGCCGGCGCCCCCGGGGCCGGGTCAGGGCCGGGTCAGTGCCGGGCGCGCCCCGGCGCCGACGGATGCGTCGGCGGTACCGGGCGGGCGACCCGGCGCGGGGAACGCTTGCGGGTGAACAGCAGCACGGAATCGTCGCCGAGGGCCACCAGGCGCGCCATGCCCAGCTCGATGCCGGCGGCCAGCTGCTTGACGTCGAACGCGTCGCCGTGCTCGGCGGTGATCCCGAAGACCAGTTCGTCGCCGTAGCTCAGCACCGCGACGCCGGTGTGCAGCGCCGTGGCGGTCGGGGGGATCGGCAGCAGCCGTTCCAGCGTCTGGCCCATCACCCGAAGCCGGCGGCGCGGCCCGGGCACGTTGGTGGCCAGCGTGACGATGGCCCGCTGCGGCACGCGGGAGAGCAGCTGTAAGACATTGCTGCGCAACATCTTCGGCAGCAAGCCGAGCACCGACTCCGCGATACCCAGGGGCTGGGCGGCCTGCTTGGCCTGCCACCGGGTGTGCACGGTCTGCAACCGCCGCACCGGGTCGTCGTGTTCGACCGGCAGGTGCGAGAGCATGGCCGAGCGGACCGGCAGCGGCACCAGGGCGCGCAGCGAGTCGGCCCGCGGTTGTTCGCCGCGGCCGATCAGCGCCGTGCGGAATCCTTCGGTGATGGCGGCCAGCGCGACGTCGTTGGCGCTCACCCCGAACTTGCGGCAGACGCTGTCGACGTCGGCGATCGGCACCCGCACGGTGCTGTAGCGCCGCAGCGTGCTCACCGCGTCGGTGCGCACGACCGGCCACAGCGCGTCGATCAGGTTGCCGGTGGCGAACGAGGCGCGCCACAGCGCGTCCGCCCAGCCCGGTTTGGCGGATGTGGATGGCGCAACCTGCTTGCCCGCGGCATTGTTGGCGAAGGTGTCGGCGTCGGCGTCGTCGCAGAGCCTGCTGATCAGCCGGGCGGCCGGGTTGCCGTCGAGCAGCCCGTGATGGGTTTTCATCAGGATCGCCCATCGGTTGCCCGTCAGGCCCTCGATGATCCAGCACTCCCACGGTGGCCGGTCGGAATCCAGTGGCCGTTCCAGCGCGTAGGCGATGGCCCGGGACAGCTCAGCCTCGTCGCCCGGGCGGGGAATCGCCACCCGGCGCAAGTGGTGGGCCAGGTCGAAGTCCGGGCAGTCGATCCACTCCTGATTGCGCGGCTGGGCCCGCAGCAGCTGGGTGCATCGCGCGATGGGCTGGATACGTTCCGCCAGAAGGCTTTTGAGCCGCTCGTAATCGGGCGCGGTGCCGTCGACGATGGCGACCGCCCCGACCGCCAGGCTGGCGTGCTGATCCGGATCGTGGGCCTGCAGGAATGCCGTGTCCAGTGTCTGCGCCATGCTGCCCCCGGCCGTGTCCGCTTTTTTGAACTTGTACCAGTATCTGTGGAGCTCGTGATCCGCGGTAGTGCCCGCAGCGTTAAGACCTTGTTTAGGAGTTGACGATCGGTTTAACAACGGTTGTACTGGGCCGAGGTTAAATCGAACACCAGTTCGATATACTTGCATCCGTGGGCTGGTTCAACGGGCCGCCGAGCTGGGCGGAAATGGAGCGGGTGCTCGACAGCAAGCCGCGCCATGCCGGGGAGTCGGCGGGCCCGGAATCCGACGGTCCGCTGTCGCGCCGGCGCGCGACGTATCAGCCGCCGGATGACGGCCGGGCGTCCCGCTCGTCCGTCGCCTATGCCGAACTGCATGCGCATTCGGCGTTCAGCTTCTTGGACGGGGCGAGCACGCCCGAGGAACTGGTCGAGGAGGCGGCCCGGCTGGACCTGCGCGCCCTGGCGCTCACCGATCACGACGGCCTGTACGGGGCGGTGCGGTTCGCCGAAGCGGCGGCCGAGCTCGACATGCGCACCGTGTTCGGCGCCGAACTGTCGCTGGGCCCGGGCGCGCGCACCGAGGTGCCGGACCCGCCCGGCCCGCACCTGCTGGTGCTGGCCCGCGGTACGGAGGGTTACCGGAGGTTGTCGCGGCAACTGGCCGCGGCGCACCTGGCCGGCGGCGAGAAGGGCAAGCCCCGTTACGATTTCGACGCGCTGACCGAGGCCGCCGGCGGACACTGGCACATCCTGACGGGCTGTCGCAAAGGCCATGTGCGCCAAGCGCTTTCCGAGGGGGGGCCATCCGCGGCCGAGCGGGCGCTGGCCGACCTGGTGGACCGCTTCGGTGCGCACCGGGTCAGCATCGAGCTCACCCATCACGGTCAACCGCTCGATGATGAACGCAACGCCGCGCTGGCCGCGCTGGCCCCACGCTTCGGGGTGGGCGTCGTCGCCACCACCGGCGCGCATTTCGCGGGGCCGTCGCGGCGCCGGCTGGCCATGGCGATGGGCGCGATCCGGGCGCGGGAGTCCCTGGATTCGGCCGCCGGGTGGCTGGCTCCGCTGGGCGGTTCGCACCTGCGCTCCGGGGAGGAGATGGCCCGGTTGTTCGCGCAGGTGCCCTTTGGGGGCCCCGACGTGGTGACCGCGGCCGCCGAGCTGGGCGAGCAGTGTGCGTTCGGGCTGGCGCTCATCGCGCCGCAGCTGCCGCCGTTCGACGTGCCCGCCGGGCACACCGAGGACAGCTGGCTGCGGCAGCTGACCATGGCCGGGGCGCGCCGGCGCTATGGGTCGGCCGAGCAGGCGCCGCGCGCCTATGCCCAGATCGAGCACGAACTCAAAGTCATTGCCCACCTGACGTTTCCGGGTTACTTCCTGGTGGTGCACGACATCGCCCGGTTCTGCCGGGAGAACAACATCCTGTGCCAGGGGAGGGGATCGGCGGCCAACTCCGCGGTCTGTTACGCCCTCGGTGTCACCGCCGTCGACCCGGTGGCCAATGAGCTGCTGTTCGAGCGCTTCCTGTCGCCGGCCCGCGACGGGCCGCCCGACATCGACATGGACATCGAGTCCGACCAGCGCGAAAAGGTCATCCAGTACGTCTACGACAAATACGGCCGCGACTATGCCGCCCAGGTCGCCAACGTCATCACCTACCGGGGAAAGATCGCGGTGCGCGACATGGCCCGCGCCCTGGGCTTCTCGCAGGGCCAGCAGGACGCGTGGAGCAAGCAGATCAACCACTGGAACGGGCTCGCCGACGCACCCGATGTCGAGGGCATTCCCGAACCGGTGGTCGACCTGGCGAACCAGATCCGCAACCTGCCGCGGCACATGGGCATTCATTCCGGCGGCATGGTGATCTGCGACCGGCCGATCGCCGACGTGTGCCCGGTGGAGTGGGCGCGCATGGAGAACCGCAGCGTCCTGCAGTGGGACAAAGACGACTGTGCGGCAATCGGTTTGGTGAAGTTCGACCTGCTCGGGCTGGGGATGCTGTCGGCGCTGCACTATGCCATCGACCTGGTGGCCGAGCACAAGGGGATCGAGGTGGACCTGGCCCGCCTCGACCTCTCCGAGCCGGCGGTGTACGAGATGCTGGCCCGCGCCGATTCCGTCGGCGTGTTCCAGGTGGAGTCACGCGCGCAGATGGCCACCCTGCCGCGGCTGAAGCCGCGGGTGTTCTACGACCTGGTGGTGGAGGTCGCGCTGATCCGTCCCGGCCCCATCCAGGGCGGGTCGGTGCATCCCTACATCCGGCGGCGCAACGGGGAGGCGCCGGTGGTCTACGACCACCCGTCCATGGAGCCGGCGCTGCGAAAGACGTTGGGAGTGCCGCTCTTTCAGGAGCAGCTGATGCAGCTCGCGGTCGACTGCGCGGGTTTCTCGGCCGCCGAGGCCGATCAGTTGCGCCGCGCCATGGGGTCCAAGCGCTCGACCGAACGCATGCGACGGCTGCGCGGCCGATTCTACGAGGGCATGCGCGCGCTGCACGGCGCCAGCGACGAGGTGATCGACCGCACCTACGAAAAGCTGGAGGCCTTCGCCAATTTCGGCTTCCCGGAAAGCCATGCGCTGAGCTTCGCGTCGCTGGTCTTCTACTCGTCGTGGTTCAAGCTGCACCACCCGGCGGCGTTCTGCGCGGCGCTGCTGCGCGCCCAGCCGATGGGGTTCTACTCACCGCAGTCGCTGGTGGCCGATGCGCGCCGGCACGGCGTGACGGTGCACGGCGCGTGCGTCAACGCCAGCCTGGCGCACGCCACGCTGGAGAACGCCGGAACCGAGGTGCGGTTGGGGCTGGGCGCGGTCCGCCATATCGGCGACGACCTGGCCGAGCGGCTGGTCGAGGAGCGAAAAGCCAACGGCCCGTTCGCTTCTCTGCTGGACCTGACGGCACGGCTGCAGTTGAGCGTGCCGCAGACCGAGGCGCTGGCGACGGCCGGGGCTTTTGGTTGCTTCGGCATGTCCCGGCGCGAGGGGTTGTGGGCGGCCGGGGCGGCGGCCACCCAGCGGCCGGGCCGGTTGCCCGGGGTGGGATCGTCCTCGCACATCCCCGCGCTGCCCGGGATGAGCGAGCTGGAGCTGGCCGCCGCCGACGTGTGGGCCACCGGCGTCTCCCCGGACAGCTACCCGACGCAGTTCCTGCGGGCCGACCTGGACGCGATGGGGGTGGTGCCCGCTGAGAAGCTGGGCTCGGTGCCCGACGGCGACCGGGTGCTGATCGCCGGCGCGGTCACCCATCGGCAGCGGCCCGGCACGGCGCAGGGGGTCACGTTCATCAACCTCGAGGACGAGACCGGGATGGTCAACGTGCTCTGCGCCCCGTGGGTGTGGGCGCGGCATCGCAAGCTGGCGAACTCGGCGCCGGCGCTGCTGGTGCGCGGGCAGGTCCAGAACGCCAGCGGCGCGATCACCGTCGTCGCCGAGCGGCTGGGCCGCATCACCCTGGCGGTCGGCTCGAAATCCCGCGACTTTCGCTAGGAATCACCCTCGCCATCGCTTGGAATCGGCTGTAAATGACCCGTTGCGTGGAATCGGCAGTAACGATTCACCGTTACTTTCAACATGAGATTCAAGGCTGCGGGCCATGGCGCCGCGATACTGAGTTGTGCTGCAGCGCTTGTCTTTTCTGCCCCGGTCGCCGGCGCCGACCCGCCCGGGCCGGCCGACCCGCACCAGCCGGACATCACGAAGGGCTTCTGCCCGGGCGATCGATGGGGTTACGGCAAGTTGGCCGTCTGTGATGGCGACAAGTATCCCGACGGGTCGTATTGGCACCAGTGGATGAAAACCTGGTTGACCGGACCTCAGTTCTATTACGACTGCGTCAGCGGCGACGAGCCTCTTCCGGCGCCGCCACCGCCCGGCGGCTGCGACGGGGCGATTCCGCGCGATGCGCCGCCCCCACCCACAAACTGACCTCTCAGGACGACGACTAACCGCCCGGCGTCGTCCAGACCCGGCTCGGGGTAATCGCCAGCCGGGTGCTGAATGCATCCATCGACATGCCCTCGTTCGACTCCAATTGCTCGGCAAGCTCACGGTATTTCGCCCAGTACGGTTCGTCGTTCCGGCAATTGACGTCGGTGGCATCGATGGTGGCCGTCCCGCCGATGACGATGATGCCGCCACCGCTTCCGTCCGAATCAAGGTTGAGGCTGACTTGGGGGTGCGCCTTGACGTGGGCGACCTTGGCGGCCTGCGGCAACGTGTACACCGTCAGCTTGGTGCCGTCGAAGTAGAACCAGACCAGCCGGGGAACCGGCTGACCCGATTTGGCGACGGTGGTCAGCCAGCCGAAGTTGTCTGACCGCAGCCTGTTGGAAACCTCTTGTGTCAGTTCGACGCTCATCAGCCGAATGTAACCTCCAAGCATGACCCTGAATCTGTCCGTCGACGAACTGCTCACCACCACCCGCTCGGTCCGCAAGCGTCTCGACTTCGACAAGCCGGTGGGCCGCGACGTGCTGACGGAATGCCTCGAACTGGCGCTGCAGGCGCCCACCGGTTCCAATTCGCAAGGCTGGCAATGGGTGTTCATCGAGGACGCCGAGAAGAAGAAGGCGATCGCCGACGTCTACCTGGCCAACGCCCGCGGCTACCTCAGCGCCCCGGGGGCCGAATACCCCGAAGGCGACACGCGGGGCGAGCGGATGGGCGCGGTCCGCGATTCCGCGACCTACCTCGCCGAGCACATGCATGAGGCACCGGTCCTGCTGATCCCGTGCCTGGAGGGCCGCCCGGACAAGTCGCCGCTGGGCGGGGTGTCGTTCTGGGCGTCGCTGTTCCCGGCGGTCTGGAGCTTCTGCCTGGCGCTGCGCTCGCGGGGACTGGGGTCGTGCTGGACGACGCTGCACCTGCTGGGCGACGGCGAGCAACGGGTCGCCGACATCCTGGGCATCCCGAACGACCGCTACAGCCAGGGCGGGCTGTTCCCGATCGCCTACACCAAGGGCACCGATTTCCGCCCGGCCAAGCGGCTGCCCGCCGACCAGGTCACGCACTGGGACGCGTGGTGACCAGCGGCCAGACTTCGACCACCCCGTGCGCGACCGCGCAGGGCGTCTGACTCACCCGCTCGATCGCCGCCTCGAGGTCATCGGCCTCGAACACGGCGAACCCCGCGATCGGCAGCTCTGAACTCATAAACGACCCGGCCTCGACCCGCAGTCCGGCGCTGTCTGGGTTGCGCACGGCAACGGGTTCTCCGGCAATCCCGACAAGTGCGCCGGCCGCACGCAGTTCGTCGTCGCGCGTGTGCGCGGCACGCTTGCAGTCGTCGCTCGCCCGGCGGTAGCCGGCTTCGTCTCCGTAACCGATCGTGATGAAGGTAGCCATATCACTGCTGACTCGCGCGGGGCCCAGTACTCATCGGGCCCCGGCGTAGCCGTGTTGCCGCCAGGCTTCGTAGACGGCGATCGCCGCGGCGTTGGACAGGTTCAGCGAGCGCCGGCCCGCCAGCATCGGGATGCGCACCTGCCCGGTGATGTGCGGGTCGGCCAGCGTCGCGGCGTCCAGCCCGGTGGGTTCGGGACCGAACATCAACACGTCGCCGGCCCGGTAGCGCACGTCGGCGAACGAGGTGGGCGCGTGCGCGGTGAAGGCGAACACCCGCTGCGGTGACAGCGCCGCCCAGGCATCCGCCAGTGACGCGTGCACGGTGACCGACGCCAGGTCGTGGTAGTCCAGCCCGGCCCGCCGCAGCTTGGGTTCGGACAGGTCGAACCCCATCGGCTCGACCAGATGCAATTCGCAGCCCGTCGCCGCCGCCGTCCGGATGGCGTTGCCGGTATTGGGCGGGATCCGCGGCGCCAGAAACATCAGCTTGAACACAACGGGGATAATGGTCGCATGGTCGAGCAGAGCATCTGGATGCAGAAGGTCGCTGCCGATCCCGGCCATTCGCAGTGGTACATCGAACGTTTCCGCGCGATGACCCGCGCCGGCGACGACCTGGCCGGCGAGGCCCGCTTCGTGGACGCGATGGCGCCGCGCGGCGCCCACATCCTGGACGCCGGCTGCGGGCCCGGCCGGCTGGGCGGATATCTGGCCACGGTCGGCCACCGGGTGGTCGGTGTGGACGTCGACCCGGCGCTGATCGAGGCTGCCGAACAGGACTACCCCGGGCCGCGCTGGCTGGTCGGCGACCTGGCCGAGCTGGACCTGCCGTTGCGCGGCATCGCCGAACCGTTCGACGTCATCGTCTCCGCCGGCAATGTCATGGCGTTCCTGGCGCCCAGCACCCGCATCCAGGTGCTGAGCCGGCTGCGCGCCCACGTCGCCGACGACGGCCGCGCCGCGATCGGCTTCGGCGCCGGCCGCGACTACGAGTTCGACGTGTTCCTCAACGACGCGGTCGACGCGGGCTTCGCGCCCGATCTGCTGCTGTCCACCTGGGATATGCGGCCGTTGCGCGACGACTCCGATTTCCTGGTCGCGCTGCTTCGTCCCGCCTAGGATTGCGCGCTCGGCGGTGTTTGCCAGGGGTGGCCGCGCGGGCGCGCCGCCACCTTGGAGGGACCTGTCTGCTCAGTAACGATTCTGGTGGCCCGCGCCGCGGGCTGTCATACTCGTCGGATTGCCACACTTACACGCACACGCCTATCTGGCGCGGGGCGGGCGAAATAAAGCAGGAAGTTTCATGAGCCTCTCGTTTCTTTCAGCGCTCAGCGTCAGCGCAGCGGCCGGTCGTGCGGCCGCGATGACATGACCATGTTCACCCGCCCGACCAACCCGGCCGAGGCGGAAGTCGCCCAGCCCGCGCCGGTGGGCGGGGCGGACGCGGCGCCGGCCAAGCGCCCGCCGTCCTGGTCGCTGACCAACTGGCCGGTCGGCTGGAAGGTGCTGGCGATCGTGCTGGTCCCGCTGGCATTGGCGACGGTCTTCGGGGTGCTGCGCATCAATGCCGCCATGGCCAACGCGGCCGGCCTGCGGCTGGCCGCCACCCGCGCCGACGTCGTCCCGGTCATCACCAAATACATGTCCGCGCTCGACGTCGCGCTGCTGGCCGGCTCCACCGGGCGCGACGTCGACGGCGCCAAGAAGAACTACGAGGCGCGCAAGGGCGAACTGCAGTCCAGGCTGGACGACACCGACGTCAACTCCGACGTCCGTTCCGGGGTGACCAACCTGCTCGACGGCGGGCAGATGCTGGTCAACAAGGCGGCCGACCCCGCCCTCGGTTTGCGGGAGCGGGTCACCCTCTACGCGCCGATCCTGTTGACCGCCGAGGACGTCATCAACGCCTCGGTGCGCGTCGACGACGAGAAGATCCGCGCCCAGGCGCAGGGCCTGAGCCGGGCGGTGGGCGCCCGCGGCCAGATGACGATGCAGAAAATCCTGGTCACCCGCGGGGCCGAACTGCCCGAGCCGCAGCTGCGGACCTCGATGACCACCCTGGCCGGCACCGAACCCTCGACCCTGTTCGGGATGAGCGAGGTGCTGGGGGCCGGGTCGCCGGAGGCCAAGACGCTGCAACAGCAGATGGTGAGCCGGATGGCGATCATGTCCGATCCGGCCAGCGTGCTGGTCGACAACGCCGACCTGCTGCGTTCGATCCAGACCACCGACGACATCGCCGACCAGGTCATCAAGAACGCGACCGCGTCGGTGACCAAGTCGGTGCACGCCCAGGCCGCCGAGCGCCGCTCGGCCGCGATCACCGACACCGTCCTGGTGCTGGCCGCGATCGTGATCGCGTTGGCGGTCGTGCTGCTGGTCGCGCGGGCGCTGGTGCGGCCGCTGCGCATCCTGCGCGACGGCGCGCTCAAAGTCGCCCACACCGATCTCGAGGAGGAGATCGCCCGGGTGAAAGCCGGTGGGCCCGAACCGATTCCGACCCCGCTACCGGTCTACACCACCGAGGAGATCGGCCAGGTCGCGCACGCGGTCGACGAGCTGCACACCCAGGCCCTGCTGCTGGCCGGCGACGAGACGCGGTTGCGGCTGCTGGTCAACGACATGTTCGAGACCATGTCGCGGCGCAGCCGCTCGCTGGTGGACCAGCAGCTGGCGCTCATCGACCGGCTGGAACGCAACGAGGACAACCCCGACCGCCTGGACAGCCTGTTCCGCCTCGACCACCTGGCGGCGCGGCTGCGCCGCAACAGCGCCAACCTGCTGGTGCTAGCGGGCGCGCAGCTGGCCCGCGACCAGCGCGACCCGGTGCCGCTGGCCACGGTGATCAACGCCGCGGTCTCCGAGGTCGAGGATTACCGCCGTGTCGAAGTCGCCGGGCTGCCCGAGTGCTCGCTGATCGGCGCGGCCGCCGGCGGCGCCATCCACCTGTTCGCCGAGCTGATCGACAACGCGCTGCGCTACTCGCCGCCGACCAGCTCGGCGCGGATCTCGGCCTCGCGCGGCGGCTCGGATCCGCAAGGCGGCGTCGTGGTGCGGATCGCCGACTCCGGTCTGGGGATGAACGACACCGACCGGCGGATGGCCAACATGCGGCTGCAGGCCGGGGGCGACGTCAGCCCCGACAACGCCCGGCACATGGGTCTGTTCGTGGTCGGCCGGATCGCGGCCCGGCACGGCATCCGGGTCGGCCTGCGCGGCCCGGCGGCCAACGAGTCGGGCTCCGGCACCACCGCCGAGATCTACCTGCCGCCGACGGTGCTGGCCGGGTCGGCCGTCGCCGAGTCGGCTGCGCCGCGCCACATCCGGGCGGTCTCCTCGCCGAGCGCCAAGCTGGCCAGCGCGACCGCCGCGCCCGCCGACGACGCCGGGCGGCCCGACGGCTCCCTCGAGCCGGCGGCGCGCAGCGCCCCGGACGCGTCCGGGCCGTCGGTCACGTTGCTGCCGCGCCGCAACCCGGGTTCCAGCGGCATCACCGAAGTCCCCGCGCCGCCCGCCGAGCAGCTGCCCCGCCGCCAGCGCCGCGAGCTGGCGACCCCCTGGTGGGAGAGTGCCCCCAAGGCGGCGCCCGCGCCGGAGCCCAAGCCCACCCCCGAGCCCCAGCCCGCATCGGCGCCCCAGCCGACACCGGCGCCCGAACCCGCGCCGGCCCGGGCGGCGTCGGACACCTCGGCCTTCTTCGCGGCCCGGTCCCGGGAGGCCGACGGCCGCACGCAGCCCCGGCAGGACCAGCCGGCGCGGCCCGCCCCGGGCGCGTCCATCCCGTCGGCGCCGAAAACGTCGGCGACCCCGGCCGACGACGACGTCATCTACCGGCGGATGCTCTCGGAGATGCTGGGCGACCCGCACGACCTGGTCAACAGCCCCGACCTGGATTGGCAGTCAGTCTGGGACCGGGGCTGGACACTGGCGGCGGCGGCCGAGGACAAGCCCGTCGAAGCGCACACCACCGACCACGGCCTGCCGGTGCGCACCCCGGGCGCCCGGCTGGTGCCCGGCGGCGCCAACGGCGGCGCAGCGGGCGAACCGGCCGAGCCCGACCAGCAGCGCAGCGGCCTATCCCCGTCGCACCGGGAGCCCCAGCACGCGGCCGTCACCCGCGACCCCGAGGCGGTTCGCGCCTCGTTCAGTAACCATTTCGACGGCGTGCGCACCGGACGCTCGCACGCCCGCGACACCGATCAAGGATCCGACCAATAATGAGTTCCCCCGACAAATTCGACAGCGGGTCCCTGGACTGGCTGGTGACCAGGTTCGCCCGCGAGGTCCCCGGCGTCGCCCACGCGCTGCTGGTGTCCGTCGACGGGCTGCCCATCGCCGCCAGCGAGCACCTGCCGCGGGAACGCGCCGACCAGCTGGCCGCGGTGGCCTCCGGGCTGGCCAGCCTCGCCACCGGTGCCGCGCAGCTGTTCGACGGCGGCCAGGTGCTGCAGTCGGTGGTCGAGATGCAGAACGGCTACCTGTTGCTGATGCGGGTCGGGGACGGGTCGCACCTGGCGACGCTGGCCGTGACGTCGTGTGACATCGGTCAGATCGGCTATGAGATGGCCGTCCTCGTCGAACGGGTGGGCGGCGTGGTGCAGTCGACCCGCCGGTCCAGCGTCTCGTGACCCGCGATGGACACCCCCGAGACCTGGCCGGCGCACCGTAAGGGGAACCTGGTCCGCCCGTACACCCTGACGTCGGGACGGACCGACACCAACGTCGACCTTCCCCTCGAAGCGCCGATTCAGGCGCTGCAGGCCGGGCTGGCGCACCGGTGGCCGCCCAACGACGCGAGAGGCAGAATCATCCAACTGTGCGTCGAGCACCCGTCGGTCGCCGAAATCTCGGCCCGCCTGGACCTTCCGCTCGGCGTCGCGCGCGTCCTGGTCGGAGATCTGGTGCTGTCCGGCTACCTTCGGGTGCACAAGACGTTGTCCGAGCGCTCGAGCAGGGATGAGCGCTCCGAACTCATAGGAAGGACACTGCGTGGCTTACGCGCACTCTGAGGTGCAGCCCGACTCCGGCGCCCACGCGTCGACGAAGATCGTGATCGCCGGCGGGTTCGGGGCCGGCAAGACCACCTTCGTCGGGGCGGTGTCGGAGATCATGCCGCTGCGCACCGAGGCGATGCTCACCGACGCCTCGGCCGGCGTCGACGCGCTGGAGGCCACCCCGGACAAGCGGACCACCACCGTCGCGATGGATTTCGGGCGGATCACCCTGGCCGAAGACCTGGTGCTCTACCTGTTCGGCACGCCGGGGCAGCGCCGCTTCTGGTTCATGTGGGACGACCTGGTGCGCGGCGCGATCGGCGCGGTCGTGCTGGTCGACTGCCGGCGCCTGCAGGACAGCTTCGCCGCCGTCGACTTCTTCGAGCACCGCAACCTGCCGTTTCTGGTCGCGGTCAACGAGTTCGACGGCGCTCCCCGCTACCCGGTCGCCGAGGTGCGCGAGGCGCTGACCCTGCCGCCGCACATCCCGGTGATCACCGTCGACGCCAGGGATCGCCGGTCGGCGACCGATGCCCTGATCGCGGTCAGCGAATACGCCCTGGCCAGCCTGTCGGCCAATTGACCGCCCCGTGGGTCGATCGAGAATTCGAGGGCCATGACTTCACTGACGACGACCTCAGCCGGTTGCGGACCGAGCGGGTGGTGTTCACCGAGTGCAACTTCAGCGGTGCCAACCTGGCCGAGTCGCAGCACCGCGGCTCGGCGTTTCGCAACTGCACGTTCCACCGGACGTCGTTGTGGCACAGCACCTTTTCCCAGTGTTCGATGCTCGGGTCGGTGTTCGTCGAGTGCCGGCTGCGGCCGATCACGTTCGACGAGGTGGACTTCACGCTGGCCGTGCTCGGCGGCATCGACCTGCGCAGCGTCGACCTGAGCGGCTGCCGGCTGCGCGAGGCCGGCCTGGTGGAGGCCGACCTGCGCAAGGCGGTGCTGCGCGGCGCGGACCTGCGGGGCGCGCGCACCGCCGGCGCCCGATTGGACGACGCCGACCTGCGCGGGGCGGCCGTGGACTCCGCGTTGTGGACGACGGCCGCGCTGGCCGGCGCCCGCGTCGACGTGGATCAGGCCGTGGCCTTCGCGCTCGCCCACGGGCTGCGGCTGGACGCGGGGCTCGACGGCTGAGCCATCAGCGGCTGATCGCTCAGCGGGTGAGCCGGATGCGCCACCGCACCAGCGCGGCGTAGCCGACCGTGAGCACCGCGAGCATGGCCATGTCGAACAGCCAGGCCGCCGGCGTGTGCTGGAAGTGGCTGTCCCGCGGGCTCTGCGGGCCGGGTGACACCGTCCACAGGTCGACCGTCGACCCCTGCGCCGCGTACCCCCACCGCGAGGGCACCAGCCAGGACAGCTGATCGAGGAAGATCCGGTGGGTGACCGGCACCATGCCGCCGGAGAGCACCATCTGCATCATCAGCGACACCACCAGCAGCGGCATGATCTGCTCATGGGACCGCGCCAGCGCCGAGAGCAGCAGGCCCAGCATGGCCGACGCCACGCACGTCGCCGCGACCCCGGCGAACAGCTCGAGCGTGGCCGCGAAACTGGAATGCCCCAGCAGCACCGCCGGCCGCGTCGGCGGTCCCTTGCCCAGCACCACGATCGCCGTGGCGATGGCCGCCTGGATGACCGCGAACGTGCAGAACACCGCGACCTTGGCCAGCAGGTACGCCGTGCTGGACAGGCCGACCGCCTGTTCGCGCCGGAAGATCGGCCGCTCGCCGATCAGGTCGCGGATGGTCAGCGCGGTGCCCATGAACGCCGCCGCCATGGTGAGCAGGGTCAGGATCATCCCCGCCTCGCCGGCCGATTCGCTGACCGGATCGGCGTAGCCGAACCCGACGCTGCCGGGGACCGTCAACGACAGCGCGCCCATCACGAACGGCAGCACCGCCAGGAAGGCGAAGTAGGCCCGGTCGGCGACCACCAGCCGGACCTGGCGGCGGGCGATCGTGGAGAACTGGTGGGGCTTGCTGGTGTGCGCCGGGGTGCCCAGTTCGGCCGGCGCCTCGGTCCGGGTGGGCGGCGGCGGCCTGTTCTGCGCGAGGAAGCGGCGGTTGGCCTCGTCGGGATCGGCGCCCACCTTGGCGAAGATGTGCGCCCAGTTGGTGGTGCCCATGGCCGCGCCGATCTGGCCGGGCGGGCCCAGGTACGCTGTCTTGCCGCCGGGCGCCATCAGCAGCACCTGGTCGCAGACGTCGAGGTAGGTCAGCGAGTGGGTGACCACCAGCACGACGCGGCCGGCGTCGGCGAGCTGTCGCAGCATGGTCATGACCTGTAGATCCAGGGCCGGATCCAGCCCGGAGGTCGGCTCGTCGAGGATCAGCAGCGACGGACCGGTCAGCAGTTCCAGCGCGACCGAGGCGCGTTTGCGCTGGCCCCCGGACAGGTTGTCGACCCGGGTGTCCGCGTGCTCGGTCAGGCCCAGCTCGTCGAGCACCTGGGCGACGACCTGTTCGCGGTCGGCCTTGCTGGTGTCGGGCGGCAGGCGCAGCTCGGCGGCGTAGCCGAGCGCCTGGCTGACGGTGAGCTGGCGGTGCACGACGTCGTCCTGCGGGACCATGCCGATCCTGGTGCGCAGCGACGCGTATTCGGTGTGGATGTCGTGGCCCTCGAAGGTGACCGTTCCCGACGACGGGGTGGCGTACCCGGCGATCAGCCGCGACAGGGTGGTCTTGCCCGCGCCCGACCCGCCGATCAGCGCGGTGAGCGTGCCCGGCCGCGCGACCAGGGAGATCCGCTCCAGCAGGTTCTTGCCGTCGACGCCGAAGTTGACCTCGCGCACCTCC
>NZ_LZKV01000244.1:0-10074 GCF_001672995.1 Mycobacterium sp. 1482292.6
TGCCGTTGGCTTCCACCACTTACTACTTCTCGTCCCTCGACGATCTGATCGCACGCGCCGTCGAACACATCGCGATGATCGAGGTGGCGCAGTTGCGGTCGCGGGTCAGCGCCATGTCGCGCCGGCGCCGCGGACCGGAGACCATCGCCGAGGTGCTGGCGGACCTGCTCGTCGGTGACGTGTCCGGACCGGGCCTGACCGATCAGCTGATCTCGCGCTACGAGCGGCACATCGCGTGCACCCGGCTGCCCGCGCTGCGCGAGACCATGCGTCGCAGCCTGCGCCAGCGCGCCGAAGCGGTGGCCGAGGCCATCGAGCGCTCGGGCCGATCGGTGCACATTGAACTGGTGTGCACGTTGATCTGCGCGGTCGATGGCTCGGTGGTGTCGGCCCTGGTGGAGGGGCGCGACCCGCGCGCGGCGGCGCAGGGCGCGGTGGTCGACCTCATCGAGGTGCTCGCGCCGATCGATCAGCGGCCCGTGCAGATCTGACCGTCCGCTGCGTGGGTCGGGTCCACCGGCAGCGACGGCGTCACGATGTAGCCGGTGTCGAGGTCGCCGTAAACGGTCACGTCCTGCGGGCGGCGCTGCGCGTACAACGCCACGTAGGCACAGACCACGGCATCGACCGGGTCTTCGGCGCGGCGCAGTTCGCTCTTGCGTTGCGCGGCCGTGACGGCCCGGCGCAGCGCGACCCAGCCGTCGTGCCCGGCCACGCGTAGCGGCACCGGGGCCCGCGCCAGCCGCTCGACGCCGTCCATGAGCAACAACAGCTCGGACCTGAGCCGCTCGACGGTGCGGCCGGGCTTCGCCTTGTATTTCAGGGTGCGCTCGAGGCGAAACAGCGTGACGGTGGCCGCGTGGGGGTAGACCTCGATGGCCCGGCGCGCGGCCGGTGATCGCGGGTCCGCGTCCAGGCCGAGCGCCGCGGCCAGCCGGCCCGCGCGGGGGCCGTCGACGAACTCGGGTTTGCCGGTATTGCAGGGGTGCGCGCCGGCCTCGTACCTGCGGAAATCGCGGTTGAGCGCCGCCTCGGCGGGACGCTGCCCGGTCGGATTGTTCACCACCAGCGGCGCATCGAAGGCGACCACGCAGTCGCCGCGGACGTAGGGAAGCAGGGCGGCCAGGATCTCGTCGTCGTCGCGGACCGCGCACACCCTCACCAGGGCGCCGCCGGAGTCGACGACGGCGACGCCGGTCGGGTTGCGACCCGCCCAGGCGAGGTCGACGCCGGCGAAGTACATCCGCATAGGCTATGGCCGCGACCGTAAGCTGTGTGTTCGTGAGGACCAAGTGAGCATTCCGAATGTGCTGGCCACCCGGTACGCCAGTGCCGAGATGGTCGCGATCTGGTCGCCGGAGGCCAAGGTCATCGGCGAGCGCCGGCTATGGCTGGCCGTGCTGCGCGCGCAGGCCGAACTGGGCGTCGCGGTGCCTCCCGAGGCGATCACCGACTACGAGCGGGTGATCGAGGACGTCGACCTGGCCTCGATCGCGGACCGCGAACGGGTGCTGCGCCACGACGTCAAGGCGCGCATCGAGGAGTTCAACGCGCTGGCCGGTCACGAGCACGTGCACAAGGGCATGACCAGTCGTGATCTGACCGAGAACGTGGAGCAGCTGCAGATCCGGCGCTCGCTGGAACTGGTCTTCGCGCACGGCGTGGCGGTCGCGGCGCGGCTGGCCGAGCGGGCGGTGGCGTATCGCGACCTGGTGATGGCCGGGCGCAGCCACAACGTCGCCGCGCAGGCCACCACGCTCGGCAAGAGGTTCGCCTCGGCGGCCCAGGAGACCTTGATCGCGTTGACCAGGCTGCGCGAGCTGATCGACCGTTACCCGCTGCGCGGCATCAAGGGCCCGATGGGCACCTCGCAGGACATGCTCGACCTGCTGGACGGCGACGCGGCCAAGCTCTCCGAGCTCGAGCGGCGCGTCGCCGAATTCCTGGGCTTCGCAACGGTATTGACCAGCGTCGGGCAGGTGTATCCGCGTTCGCTGGACCACGACGTGCTCTCCGCGCTGGTGCAGCTGGGCGCCGGACCGTCGTCGCTGGCGCACACCATCCGGCTGATGGCCGGCCATGAACTGGTCACCGAGGGATTCGCGCCGGGGCAGGTCGGTTCGTCGGCGATGCCGCACAAGATGAACACACGCAGCTGCGAACGGGTCAACGGTCTGCAGGTGGTGCTGCGCGGTTACGCGTCGATGACCGCCGAACTGGCGGGTGCGCAGTGGAACGAGGGTGACGTGTTCTGCTCGGTGGTGCGCCGAGTCGCGTTGCCGGACAGCTTCTTTGCCATCGACGGCCAGATCGAGACCTTCCTGACGGTGCTCGACGAGTTCGGCGCCTATCCGGCGGTGATCGACCGCGAGCTGGACCGCTATCTGCCGTTCCTGGCCACCACCAAGGTGTTGATCGCCGCGGTGCGCGCCGGCGTGGGCCGCGAGGCCGCCCACCACGTGATCCGCGAACACGCCGTGGCCACCGCGCTGGCCATGCGCGAGCACGGCGCCGAGCCCGACCTGCTGGACCGGCTGGCCGCCGACGATCGGCTGCCGCTAGACCGGGCGGCGCTGGACGCGGCGCTGGCCGACAAGAAGGCCTTCACCGGCGCCGCGGGTGACCAGGTGGACGAGGTGGCGGCGCAGGTGGACGCGCTGGTGAACCGCTACCCGGACGCGGCCAAGTACGCCCCGGGTGCGATCCTGTGACGCTGGCCGGCGCGCTCGCTTCGATCGACTTCACCGATCTGGACAACTTCGCCAACGGTTTTCCGCACGAGCTGTTCGCCATCCATCGGCGAGAGGCGCCGGTGTACTGGCACGCACCGACCGACAACACCCCCGATGGTGAGGGCTTCTGGTCCGTCGCCACCTACGCGGAAACGCTTGAGGTGCTCAAGGATCCGGTGACCTACTCCTCGGTCACCGGTGGCGCCAGGCCCTATGGCGGGACGCTGCTGCAGGATCTGGCGATCGCCGGCCAGGTGCTCAACATGATGGACGATCCGCGGCATTCGCAGATTCGGCGACTGGTCAGCTCCGGCCTGACGCCGCGGATGATCCGCCTGGTAGAGGACGACCTGCGGGGCAGGGCGCGCCGGCTGCTGGACGCGGTGGTCCCGGGTGAGCCGTTCGACTTCCTGGTCGACATCGCCGCCGAGCTGCCGATGCAGATGATCTGCATCCTGCTGGGAGTCCCTGAATCCGAACGGCATTGGTTATTCGAGGCCATCGAGCCGCAGTTCGATTTCGGTGGTTCGCGCAAGGCTTCCCTGTCGCAGCTCTCGGTCTCCGAAAGAGACGCGGCGGCCGGGTCGCGGATGTACGAATACGGTCAGCAGCTGATCGCGTCCAAGCGTGCAAACCCGACCGATGACATGTTGTCGGTGGTGGCCAACGCGATGCTCGATGACGCTGAGGGATCGGCCCTGTCCGACCTCGAGCTGTACCTGTTCTTCAGTCTGCTGTTCAGCGCCGGCGCGGAGACCACCCGCAACGCGGTCGCGGGCGGCCTACTGGCGCTGGCCGACCACCCGCACCAAATGCGGTCGCTGCGCGGCGATCTCGGGGCGCTGCCCACGGCCGTCGAGGAGATGGTGCGGTGGACGTCGCCGTCGCCCTCCAAGCGGCGCACCGCCACCCGCGACGTCACCCTCGGCGGTGAGTCGATCGAGGCGGGGCAGAAGATACAGATCTGGGAAGGCTCGGCGAATCGCGACGCCGGCGTGTTCGAGCGTGCCGACGAATTCGACATCGCCCGAAAGCCCAATCCGCACTTGGGTTTCGGCCAGGGTGTGCACTATTGCCTGGGCGCCAACCTGGCCCGGCTGGAGCTGCGGGTGCTGTTCGAAGAGCTGCTGTCCCGGTTCGGCGGGGCGCGGGTCGTCCGGCCGGTCGAATGGGCCCGCAGCAACCGGCACACCGGCATTCGGCACCTCGTCGTGGAGCTTCACGAGGAGCCGTGACGATCCGGTTCGCCGATGTCGAGCCCTCACCCGATGTGTTCGCGGCGGTGATGGCGACGGGAATCTTGTCGATCGGCGCGCACAATCACGGCTACCGGTTGATCAGCGACACCATGGGCGTCATCGCCACCCTCGGGCTGTTGTTGCTGGTTGCCCTGGTCGTGGTGAAGGCCTGCGGCCCGGGCCAGGGGCTGCGCTGGGACCTCACCGATCCAGACGTCACCCTGCGGCTGATCACCTTCGTGGCCGCATGCGCGGTGATCGACACGCGCTTGTCGTCCAACGTGTGGGTGGCGCGGGTGCTCGGCGTGGTCGGCCTGACGTCCTGGCTGGTGCTGATCCTGTTCAGCGCGCGAAACATGTTGGCCCACCGGTGGCCGGAGCTGCGCGATCGTGCCCACGGCGCCTGGCAGCTGGGCAGCGTGGGCACCTCGGGTCTGGCCATCGTGATCGCGCGGGCGGCCCGGCAGACCGGCCATCACTGGTGGCTGGCGGTGGCCGTGGCCGGCTGGGTGGCGGCGCTGTGCATCTACGGCCTGATGACCTGGCTGACGATGTGGCGGGTGGTCAACGAACGGCAGGACCGGGACGGCTTCGAACCCGACACGTGGATCCTGATGGGCGGCATGGCGATTGCGACGTTGGCCGGCGACACCATCCACGCGGTCGCTCCCGGCTGGCTGGCCGGGCCGGTGCGCGCGGTCACCGTCGTGACGTGGGTGACGGCCACCCTGTGGATACCGCCGCTGATCTACTTCGCGCTGCACCGCATTAGGCGGCACCCCAACATGCTGCAGTTCGCCGGTGCGTGGTGGGCGTTCGTTTTCCCGTTGGGCATGTACTCCGCGGCCAGCTTCGCCATGGCGGTCGAGATCGGGCAGCGGTCGCTGCTCACCGTTTCGCTGGTGTTCTTCTGGGATGCGTTGGCCGCATGGATCGTTGTGGTCGTCGCCGGGCTGCTGCTGTTAGCGCGGGCGATGCTGCTACGCCCCGCGGATCGCGATGCCGGCCGACCGTAATTCGAGCGCGACAAGCGCGCCGATGGTGACCGGATCCTCGCGGCGCCACCCGCCGACCGGGTCCGCGCTCACGGCGATCAACTTCCGGGCCGGCCGGTTGGTCAGCGCCCGCAGCGCCAGCAACTGCGCCCCGGCCGGCGTCGCGGCCAGAGCGGTCACCGTCAACTTGCGCCGAAAGAACCGAAGCCGCAGAAAAAACCACGGGAGCACCGCGATGAGGATCGGGACCGCGACGACGGCCATCGCCAGCAGCACCGCGAGCCAGCTCGCCGCGCTGTCCAGATCGTGGCCCGCGCCCGCGATGTCCAGCGCGGCGTGGCTCGCGGAGTTGAGCGGCTTGCTGACCGTGTCGCCCACCACCGGAATGTGCTGCGCCTCGTGTCCGGCGGACGCGAGGTTGCCGGCGATGCCCTTCGCGCCGCTCTCGACCTGCCGCCCGGCGTCGGCGATGGTGGCGATGGCGTCGTAGACGGCCAGCCCGACGAGCAGCCACAGCAGGGTCCACACGACGACGGCGAGATCGCTGAACAGCTGGACAGCCAGCCGGCCGGGTCGGGTTGAGTAGGGCAGAAACCGCGGTGTCATAGCCCCGATCCCAGCACAAACCCGGTTTGCAGGTGCCCGATAGGCTGACCGGATGCCCGCACTGTCCGACTATCAGCACCTGGCCAGCGGCAAGGTCCGCGAGCTGTATCGCGTCGACGACGAGCACCTGCTGTTGGTCGCCACCGACCGGATCTCGGCCTACGACTTCGTCCTGGACAGCACCATCCCGGACAAGGGCCGCATCCTGACCGCGATGAGCGTCTTCTTCTTCGACCTCGTGGACGCGCCCAACCATCTGACCGGGCCGCCCGACGATCCGCGCATCCCCGACGAGGTCCTGGGCCGCGCGCTGGTGGTGCGTGAGCTCGAAATGCTTCCGGTGGAATGCGTGGCACGCGGCTACCTGACCGGCTCGGGATTGCTGGACTACCAGGCGACCGGAAAGGTCTGCGGCATCCCGCTGCCGCCCGGATTGGTCGAAGCCAGCAGGTTCGCTGAACCGCTGTTCACCCCGGCGACGAAAGCCGCACTGGGCGACCACGACGAGAACATCTCCTTCGCGCGGGTGATCGAGCTGGTCGGCGCCGTGCCCGCCAACCAGCTGCGCGACCGCACCCTACAGATCTACGTTCAGGCCGCCGATCACGCGCTCCGGAAGGGAATCATCATCGCGGACACCAAGTTCGAGTTCGGCACCGACCACGACGGCAACCTGCTACTGGCCGACGAGATCTTCACCCCGGATTCGTCGCGGTACTGGCCGGCCGACGAGTACCAGGTCGGCGTCGTCCAGAACAGCTTCGACAAACAGTTCGTCCGCAACTGGCTGACCGGCCCCGAGTCCGGCTGGGACCGCCACGGTTCCCAGCCCCCGCCGCCGCTACCGGAGGACATCATCGCGGCCACCCGCGGGCGCTATATCGAGGCCTACGAACGCATTTCCGGATTGAGCTTCGCCGACTGGATCGGTCCCAGCGCATGACCGAAACCCAACGAAACGGGTCGGTGCCCCCCGTCGCCAAGCGGGTGGAGACTCGGCGCGAGCATCACGGCGACGTCTTCATCGACCCGTATGAGTGGCTGCGCGAAAAGACCAATCCCGAAGTCATCGCGCATCTCGAGGCGGAAAACGCCTACGTCGATCAGATGACCGCGCACCTCGAGCCGCTGCGGCAGCAGATCTTCGCCGAGATCAAGGCGCGCACCAAGGAGACGGATCTGTCGGTGCCCACCCGCCAGGGCCAGTGGTGGTACTACGCGCGCACCTACGAAGGCAAGCAGTACCGCGTCCAGTGCCGTTGTCCGATAAGCGGACCCGACGACTGGGACCCGCCGATCCTGGACGAGGACACCGAGATCCCCGGTGAGCAGGTCCTGCTCGACTCCAACGCCGAGGCGCAGGGCCACGAATTCTTCTCCCTGGGCGCCGCGACGGTCAGCCTGGACGGGAACCTGCTGGCCTATTCGGTCGACACCCTGGGCGATGAGCGGTACACGTTGCGGTTCAAGGACTTACGCACCGGCGAGCTGTACCCGGACGAGATCGCCGACATCGGGGCGGGCGCCACCTGGGCCGCCGACAACCGCACCGTGTACTACCTGACCCTGGATGCCGCCCACCGTCCCGACAAGGTGTGGCGGTATCGGGTGGGCTCGGGTGCCGAACCGGAGCTGGTGTATCACGAAGCCGACGAAAAGTACTGGCTGGGCGTGGGTCTCACGCGCAGCGAGGCCTACGTCTTCATCGCCTCGGGATCCTCGATCACCTCGGAGTATCGCTACGCCGACGCCGCCGATCCGCAGGCATCGTTCACGGTCGTGCTGCCGCGCCGCGAGGGTGTCGAGTACGCGGTGGAGCACGCGGTCATCGGCGGGCAGGACCGGTTCCTGATCCTGCACAACGACGGCGCGGTCAACTTCACCCTGGCCGAGGCGCCGGTCAGCGATCCGACACAGCAGCGCACCCTGATCCCGCACCGCGACGACGTCCGGCTCGACGGGGTGGACGCTTTCGCCGGCCACCTCGTCGTCGGCTACCGCCGGGAGGCGCTGCCCCGGCTGCAGCTGTGGCCCATCAACGCCGACGGCACCTACGGCCGGCCCGAAGAGATTTCCTTCGACTCCGAGCTGATGTCGTCCGGGCTGGCCGGCAATCCCAACTGGGCTGCGCCCAAGCTGCGGATCAGGGCCGGATCCCTGGTGATCCCGGCGCGCGTGTATGACATCGACCTCGCCACCGGTGAGCGCACGCTGCTGCGCGAACAACCCGTGCTCGGCGACTATCGGCCCGACGACTATGTGGAGCGCCGTGACTGGGCGGTCGCCGACGACGGAACCCGGGTCCCGGTGTCGATCGTGCACCGCGCCGACATCGAATTCCCGGCGCCCGCATTGCTTTACGGCTACGGCGCCTACGAGCTGTGCACCGACCCGAGCTTCTCCATCGCCCGGCTGTCGCTGCTGGACCGCGGCATGGTGTTCGCGATCGCCCACGTGCGTGGCGGCGGTGAGATGGGCCGGCTGTGGTACGAGCACGGCAAGCTGCTGGAGAAGAAAAACACCTTCACCGACTTCGTCGCCGTCGCAACGCATTTGGTGGACTCCGGTGTCACCCGGCCTCGTCAGCTGGTCGCGTTGGGGGGTAGCGCCGGCGGTTTGTTGATGGGCGCGGTGGCCAACCTGGCGCCGGAGCTCTTCGCCGGAATTCTCGCGCAGGTCCCGTTCGTCGACCCGCTGACCACCATCTTGGACCCCTCCTTACCGCTGACCGTCACCGAATGGGACGAATGGGGAAACCCATTGGCGGACAAGGACGTCTACTCCTACATGAAGTCCTATTCACCGTATGAGAACGTGGCGGCCAAGCGGTACCCGGCGATCTTGGCGATGACGTCGCTGAACGATACGAGGGTCTATTACGTCGAGCCGGCCAAGTGGGTCGCGGCCCTGCGACACGCCAACGGCGACGGCAGTCCGGTCCTGTTGAAGACCCAGATGAACGCCGGGCACGGTGGCGTCAGCGGCCGCTACAAGGCGTGGGAGGAGGCGGCGTTCCAATACGCGTGGCTGTTGGATGCCGCCGGGGCCCAGTCGTCGACCTAGGCCGCCGCGCGTCAGTCGCCGACCGGCGGGGTCGGTGGCTTCTTGGGCAGGAACGACGCCGGGATGATGGTGAACGCCACCAGCACGACGGCCAGGACGAACACCACCGCGTAGGCGTGCGCCAAGTGGTGAGACACATGGCTGGCGAGCTCGGGGCCAAGCTGCTGGCGCGGGACGGCCGACGGGTCGACCGGCAGGCCTCGCTTGCCGGTGCCGGCGCGCACCCCGCCCATCTCGTTCGCCGCCATCAGGGCCTCGTTGCGGTTGAACTGATTGGTCAGGATCACCGCCATCAGCGCGGCGCCGATGGACCCGCCTACCTGCTGGTTGACGCTGATCAGCGTCGTCCCGCGGGCGACCTGATGTGGGGCGAGCGCCTGCATGAGCGCCGCGGAGAGCGGCGTGGTGGTCAGACCGATACCCAGCCCCATGATCGCGAGCCCCGTCACCAGGACCGGTGAGTAGGCGGCCTGGCTGGCGACTCCGTAGGTGAAGACACCCAGGCCCACCGCCATCAGCGGCAGGCCGACGAGCACGATGTTGCCCGGGCCGCGCCGGTCCATGAAGGCGCCGCCGAGCGGCATGGTCAGCACCGCACCGATGCCGATCGGCAGCATGTGCAGACCCGACTGCATCGGCGTCTCGTGGCCGACGATCTGAAAGAAACTGGGCACCAGCAGGCCGACGCCCACCGAGGCGGCCCCGAACACCAGCAGCGTCACATTGACCTGGGTGACCACCGGGTTGCGGAACAGCCGCAGGTCGATCAGGGGGTGGTCGGTCCGGTACCAGGCATGCAGGACGAACGCGACGATCAGGCCCAGGCCGACGAGCGCGGGCACCAACACGTAGCGGTCGGCGATGGTGTGCCGCCCCGGGATGGAACACACCCCGCACAAAAAGATCGCCACGCCAGGCGAGAGCAGCAGCGCGCCGGTGATGTCGAGGGCCTCCGAGGGGGCCGAGCGGTCTTTCGGGAACATGATGGCCGCGAGCGCGAACGCCGTCAGCCCGATCGGCAGGTTGATCAAAAAGATCCATTTCCAGCCGTACGCGCCGATCAGCCAGCCGCCCAGGATGGGCCCGCCGATGGGGCCGAGCAGGATCGGGATTCCGCCCACCGCCATCAGGCGGCCGACCCGCTTCGGTCCCGCCTCGCGCGTCAGGATGACGAAGCTCAGCGGTAGCAGCATGCCGCCGCCGATGCCCTGGACCACCCGAAACAGGATCAGCAGCAGGATGTTCGGCGCTATCGCGCACAGCAGCGATCCCAGCGTGAAGATCAGCACCGAACCCATGAAAAGCCGTTTGGTGCCGAACCGATCCGCCGCCCACCCGGTAACCGGGATCACCGTCGCGAACGCGAGCATGTAGCCGGCGATCGTCCATGAGACGACGGCCTGCGTGGACCCGAACTGCGCGATGAAGGTGCGCTGCGCG
>NZ_LZKV01000245.1:0-25765 GCF_001672995.1 Mycobacterium sp. 1482292.6
GACGACGACCCGGCCGCCGTCGTGCAGGGCCTGTCCCAGACCCTCGGGTGGCCGGACCTGGCCGAGGCGGCGTTGGCCATCCGGGCCGGCGCGCTCTGGGTGGCGTCCAACGTCGACCTGACCCTGCCCACCGAGCGCGGGCTGCTGCCCGGCAACGGATCGTTCGTGGCCGCGCTGCGGGCGGCCACCGGCGGCGAGCCCCAGGTCGCGGGCAAGCCGGCGCCCGGACTGCTGCGCGACGCCGCGGCCCGCGGCGACTTTCGCGCCCCCCTGGTGGTCGGCGACCGCCTCGACACCGACATCGAGGGCGCCAACGCCGCCGAGTTGCCCAGCCTGATGGTGCTCACCGGGGTCAATTCCGCGCGGGACGCGGTGTACGCCGAGCCCGCCCGGCGCCCCACCTACATCGGCCACGACCTGCGCGCGCTGCACGCCGACGGCGAGCGGCTCAAGGTCGGGCCGCAGCCGGGCTGGCGGATCGACGTCGCCGACACCGCGATCACCGTCAGCGCCGACGGGTCGGACGACGGGGACGGCCTGTCGATCGTCCGCGCGGTGGCCGCCGCGGTGTACGCGCGGTCCGGCTCCGGCTCCGGCTCCGGCTCCGGTTCCGGCGAGGTGCGCATCGAGGCCGGTGACGACGACGCCCGCGCCGCGCTGGGGCGCTGGTCTTTGGTGCGCACCGACTGACGGGTGACTAGCGTAGGAACGCGATGACTATCGATCCCGATCAGATTCGCGCTGAAATCGACGCCCTGCTCGCCCGGTTGCCGCAGCCCGGGGACGGTGCAGACCCCGAGCAGGTGCCGTCACTCGACGAGCTCGAAGAGATCGCCCGCCGCCTGTCCGAGGCGCACGACGTGCTGCTGGCCGCGCTGGAGTCGGCGGAGAAGGGCTGAGTGCGCGGATGTCTCGACGCGCCCGGGTTGACGCCGAGCTGGTCCGGCGCGGCCTGGCCCGGTCACGTCAGCAGGCCGCGGAGTTGATCGGCGCGGGGAAGGTGAGCATCGACGGGATGCCGGCGCGCAAGCCGGGCACCGCCGTCGCCGTCACCGCCGCCCTGACCGTCGCCGAGGACGGCGAGCGGGCCTGGGTCTCGCGCGGGGCGCACAAACTCAACGGCGCGTTGGACGCCTTCGAGATCGCGGTCGCGGGCCGTCGCTGCCTGGACGCCGGCGCGTCGACAGGCGGCTTCACCGAAGTGCTGCTGGATCGCGGCGCGAGCGAAGTGGTCGCCGTCGACGTGGGATACGGCCAGCTGGCGTGGTCGCTGCGCAGCGACGCGCGGGTGGTCGTCGTCGAGCGGACCAACGTCCGCGACCTGGCGCCCGAGGCGATCGGCGGGCCGGTCGACCTGGTGGTGGCCGACCTGTCCTTCATCTCGCTATCCACGGTATTGCCGGCGTTGGCTGGATGTGCCGCACCGAACGCGGATATCGTTCCCATGGTGAAGCCGCAGTTTGAAGTGGGCAAGGGCCTGGTCGGCGCCGGGGGTGTGGTGCACGACCCCGTCCTGCGCGCCGACGCGGTGCTGGCGGTCGCCCGCCGCGCGAGCGAGCTGGGTTGGCACACCGTCGATGTCACCGCCAGCCCGCTGCCGGGGCCGTCGGGCAATGTCGAGTACTTCCTGCGGCTGCGCGCCCAGACCGATCGGCCGTTGGGCGGCGACGACCTGGCGACGGCGGTGCGCCACGCGGTGGAAAGCGGGCCACAGTGAACGAAGATGCTCCCCGCACCGTCCTGATGGTGGTCCACACCGGCCGCGACGAGGCCACCGAGACCGCGCGACGCGTGCAGAAGGTGCTGGGCGACAACGGGATCGGGCTTCGCGTGCTGTCCGCCGAGGCGGTCGACAAGGGGCCGCTGCACCTGGCCCCCGACGACATGCGCGCGCTGGGCATCGAGATCGAGGTGGTCAACGCCGACCCCCAGGCCGCCGAGGGTTGCGAACTGGTGTTGGCGTTGGGCGGCGACGGCACCTTCCTGCGGGCCGCCGAACTGGCGCGCAACGCCAACATCCCGGTGCTGGGCATCAACCTGGGCCGCATCGGCTTTCTGGCCGAGGCGGAGGCCGAGGCGATCGATCGGGTGCTGGAACACGTTGTCGCACAAGACTATCGGGTGGAGAACCGCCTGACGCTCGACGTCATGGTCCGCCAGGGTGGTGACGTCTCCGTGCATGGTTGGGCGCTCAACGAGGTCAGCCTGGAAAAGGGTCCGCGGCTCGGCGTGCTCGGGGTGGTCCTTGAGATCGACGGGCGCCCGGTCTCGGCGTTCGGCTGCGACGGTGTGCTGGTCTCGACGCCTACCGGGTCCACCGCCTACGCGTTCTCCGCCGGCGGGCCGGTGTTGTGGCCGGACCTCGAGGCAATCCTGGTGGTACCCAACAACGCTCACGCGCTGTTCGGCAGGCCCATGGTGACCAGCCCGGACGCCACCATCGCGATCGAGATCGAGGCCGACGGGCACGACGCCCTGGTGTTCTGCGACGGTCGCCGCGAAATGTTGATTCCCGCGGGCAGCCGGCTGGAGGTAAAGCGTTGCGACACACCGGTGAAATGGGCCCGGCTGGACAGCGCCCCCTTCACCGACCGGTTGGTGCGCAAGTTCCGGTTGCCGGTGACCGGGTGGCGCGGGAACTGACTGCTCTTGCACAGGTGCTGACTGAATGCTGACCGAAATCCGCATCGAGTCGCTCGGTGCCATCAGCGCCGCGGTCGGGGAGTTCGACCGCGGCCTGACCGTCCTGACCGGCGAGACCGGAACCGGCAAGACCATGGTGGTGACCGGGCTGCACCTGCTCGGCGGTGCCCGCGCGGACGCGACCCGGGTGCGGTCCGGCGCCGATCGTGCGGTGGTCGAAGGCCGTTTCACCACAACCGATCTCGATGAGGCCGTGGTGGTGAAGCTGGACGAGATGCTGGACGCCTCGGGCGCCGAACGCGACGAGGACGGCAGCGTGATCGCGCTGCGCTCGGTCAGCCGGGACGGGCCGTCGCGGGCCTACCTCGGCGGCCGCAGCGTGCCGGCCAAGTCGCTGGGCGACTTCACCGCCGGGCTGCTGACCCTGCACGGGCAGAACGACCAGCTGCGCCTGATGCGGCCTGAGGAGCAATGCGGCGCGCTGGACCGGTTCGCGAAGGCCGGCCCAGCGCTGGAGCGCTACTGCAAACTGCGTGACGCCTGGCTCTCCGCGCGGCGCGACCTCCTGGACCGCCGCCACCGGATGCGCGAGCTCGCGCTGGAGGCCGACCGGCTGAACTTCGCGCTGAACGAGATCGACGCCGTGCACCCGCAACCCGGCGAGGACGACGCCCTGGTCGCCGAGATCGTGCGGCTCTCCGAGCTGGACACCCTGCGCGAGGCGGCGGCCGCCGCCCGGGCGGCCCTGTCCTCGGATGAGGCGGACGGGTCCGGGTTCAGCGCGACCGACAGCCTTGGAAAGGCAAGGGCCGCACTGGAATCCACGGGGGACGCCAAGCTGGTGGCGCTGGCCGGCCAGCTCGACGAGGTGCTGACCGTCGTCGTCGACGCCGCCGGTGAACTGGGCGGCTTCCTCGACGAGCTGCCGGCCGATGCCAGCGCCCTGGAATCCAAGCTGGCCCGGCAGGCGGAATTGCGCACGCTGACCCGCAAGTACGCCGCGGATATCGACGGGGTGCTCGCCTGGGCCCAGGAGTCGCGACAGCGGCTGGCCCAGCTCGACGTCTCGGAGGAGGGGCTGGCCGCCCTGGCGGGCCGGGTCGACGAGCTCGCGCGCGAATTGGCCGGGGCCGCGGTCGACCTCAGCACGATTCGGCGCAAGGCCGCCAAGCGGCTGGCCAAGGAGGTCACCGCCGAGCTGTCCGGGCTGGCGATGGCCGACGCGCAATTCAGCATCGACGTCGCCGTCGATGTCGTGCCGGACACCGCGTCCTCCGCCGACGACACGGCCACGCTGGTGCTGCCGTCGGGCGAGCTGGCCCGGGCCGGCGCCGACGGCGTCGACCGGGTGGAGTTCGGCTTCGCCGCGCACCGTGGAATGGACCAGCTGCCGTTGGCCAAGAGCGCCTCCGGCGGCGAGCTGTCCCGGGTGATGCTCGCGCTGGAAGTGGTGCTGGCCGCCTCGGCGGCTGGGACAACCATGGTGTTCGACGAGGTGGACGCCGGCGTGGGCGGCCGGGCGGCGGTGCAGATCGGGCGGCGGCTGGCGCGGCTGGCGCGCACCCACCAGGTCATCGTCGTCACCCATCTGCCGCAGGTCGCGGCCTACGCCGACGTGCACCTGGTGGTGCATGGCGCCGGGCCGAAGGGGACCAGCGTGGTGCGGCGGGTCGCCGACGACGAGCGGGTGGCCGAGCTGGCGCGGATGCTGGCCGGGCTGGGCGAATCCGACAGCGGCCGCGCGCACGCCCGCGAACTGCTCGAGGCGGCGCAGAAGGATGAGATCTAACCGTCCGGAACGCGTAATACAGATGTGACTCGTGGGACTCTAGATAACTTCTGGGGCTGATGTTACGGCGCGCCTCCCGTCCTCGCCCACCCTTCGCGGACAGAATCGCCCCCATGAAGATGTCAGGCCTGCTCTCCCGTAACCCCGCCCGGCCGGGCCTCGTCGGCACCGCCCGCGTTGACCGGAACATCGACCGACTGCTCCGTAGGGTGTGCCCCGGCGACATCGTCGTGCTCGACGTCCTGGACCTGGACCGCATCACGGCCGACGCGCTGGTGGAAGCCGACATCGCCGCGGTCGTCAACGCCTCCCCGTCGGTGTCGGGCCGCTACCCGAACATGGGTCCCGAGGTGTTGGTCAACAACGGGGTGACGCTGATCGACGAGGCCGGCCCGGACATCTTCAAGAAGGTCAAGGACGGCGCCAAGATCCGCCTGCACGAGGGTGGGGTGTACGCCGGCGACCGCCGGCTGGTCCGCGGCACCGAGCGCACCGACCACGACATCGCCGACCTGATGCGCGAGGCCAAGAGCGGACTGTCCGCGCACCTGGAGGCCTTCGCCGGCAACACCATCGAGTTCATCAAGAGCGAGAGCCCGCTGCTGATCGACGGCATCGGCATCCCGGACGTCGACGTCGACCTGCGCCGCCGGCACGTGGTGATCGTCGCCGACGAGCCCAGCGCCGAGGAGGACCTGCGCTCGCTCAAGCCGTTCATCAAGGAGTATCAGCCGGCGCTGATCGGCGTCGGCAGCGGCGCGGACGTCCTGCGCAAGGCGGGCTACCGCCCGCAGGTGATCGTCGGCGACCCCGACCAGATCAGCACCGACGCACTCAAGTGCGGGGCCCAGGTCGTGTTGCCCGCCGACGCCGACGGGCACGCGCCCGGGCTGGAGCGCATCCAGGACCTCGGAGTCGGGGCGATGACGTTCCCCGCCGCGGGCTCGGCGATCGACCTGGCGCTGCTGCTGGCCGACCACCACGGCGCCGCGCTGCTGGTGACGGCCGGCCACACCGCGAACATCGAGACGTTCTTCGACCGCACCCGCGCGCACAGCAACCCGTCGACCTTCCTGACCCGGCTGCGGGTGGGGGAGAAGGTGGTGGACGCCAAGGCCGTGGCCACCCTGTACCGCAACCACATCTCGGCGGGCGCCATCGCGCTGCTGGCGCTGACCATGCTGATCGCCGTCATCGTCGCCCTGTGGGTGTCGCGCACCGACGGCGTGGTGCTGCACTGGGTCACCGACTACTGGAACCACTTGTGCGCGATGGTGCAGAGGTGGGTCACCTAAATGATCTCCTTGCGTCAACACGCCCTGTCGCTGGCCGCGGTCTTCCTGGCGCTGGCGGTGGGCGTGGTGCTGGGCTCCGGCTTCCTGTCGGACACCTTGCTGTCCAGCCTGCGCGACGAGAAGCGGGACCTGACCACCCAGATCAGCGGGCTCAACGACCAGAAGAATGTGCTGAACGAAAAGCTCAGCGCGGCAAACAATTTCGACACCCAACTGGCCGGCCGGATGGTGCACGACGCGTTGGGCGGCAAGTCGGTGGTGGTGTTCCGCACCCCCGACGCCAAGGACGACGACGTGGCGGCGGTGTCGAAGTTCATCGGTCAGGCCGGCGGGACGGTGACCGGGACGGTGTCGCTGACCGATGAGTTCGTCGAGGCCAACTCCGCGGAGAAGCTGCAGACGGTGGTGAACTCTTCGGTGCTGCCCGCGGGCCAACAGCTGAGCACCAAGCTGGTCGACCAGGGTTCGCAGGCGGGCGATTTGATGGGCATCGCGCTGCTGGCCAACGCCAACCCGGTGGTGCCCGCCGTGGACGATGTCCAGCGCAACACCGTGCTGGCGGCGCTGCGCGACACCGGCTTCATCACCTATCAGGCCACCGACCACATGGGCGCGGCGAACGCCGCGCTGGTCGTCACGGGCGGCTCGCTACCCCAGGACGCCGGCAACAAGGGCGTCAGCGTGGCCCGGTTCTCGGCCGCACTGGCCCCACACGGCTCGGGCACCCTGCTGGCCGGGTGCGACGGGTCGGCGACCGGCGGCGCCGCCGTCGCGGTGACGCGCGCGGACGCCGGGATGAACTCGGCCATCAGCACCGTCGACGACGTCGACGCCGCGCCCGGTCGCATCACCGCGGTCCTGGGCCTGCACGACCTGCTGAACGGCGGTCACGCCGGGCAGTACGGCACGGGCCACGGGGCGACGTCGATCACGGTGCCTCAGTAGCGGGCGTGTTAGCCGCGGCACAGCGCGGTGGATGTTAGGGTGGGTTTCCGTGGGTCGGCAGGCCCATCTAGTTATTCGCTAGACAATTTTGACGCCCTGCCCGTCTTCACGGAGGTCGCCTGTGCGAAAGCATCCGCAATCCGCCACCAAGCACCTCTTCGTCAGCGGGGGCGTCGCTTCCTCGTTGGGTAAGGGGTTGACCGCCAGCAGCCTTGGCCAGCTGCTGACGGCCCGCGGGTTGTACGTGACGATGCAAAAGCTCGATCCGTACCTCAACGTCGACCCCGGCACCATGAACCCGTTCCAGCACGGCGAGGTCTTCGTCACCGAGGACGGCGCCGAAACCGACCTTGACGTCGGGCATTACGAGCGGTTCCTGGATCGCGACCTGTCCGGTTCGGCGAATGTCACTACCGGGCAGGTGTATTCGACGGTCATCGCCAAGGAGCGCCGCGGCGAATACCTCGGCGACACCGTCCAGGTGATTCCGCACATCACCGACGAGATCAAAGGGCGCATCATGTCGATGGCCCAGCCCGACGCCCAGGGCAACCGGCCCGACGTGGTGATCACCGAGATCGGCGGCACCGTGGGCGACATCGAGTCGCAGCCCTTCCTGGAGGCCGCGCGGCAGGTGCGTCACGACGTCGGCCGGGAGAACGTCTTCTTCCTGCACGTCTCGTTGGTGCCCTACCTGGCCCCCTCGGGTGAACTCAAGACCAAGCCCACCCAGCACTCGGTGGCCGCGTTGCGCAGCATCGGTATCACCCCGGACGCGCTGATCCTGCGTTGCGACCGTCCCGTCCCGGAGGCGCTGAAGAACAAGATCGCGCTGATGTGCGACGTCGACATCGACGGCGTCATCTCCACGCCGGACGCGCCGTCGATCTATGACATTCCGAAGGTGCTGCACCGCGAGGAACTCGACGCCTACGTGGTGCGCCGGCTGAGCCTGCCGTTCCGCGACGTCGACTGGACCGAATGGGACGACCTGCTGCGCAGGGTGCACGAGCCGCACGAGACGGTGCGAATCGCGTTGGTGGGCAAGTACGTTGACCTGTCCGACGCCTACCTCTCGGTGACCGAGGCGCTGCGCGCGGGCGGGTTCTCCCACCACGCCAAGGTGGAGATGGTGTGGGTGCCCTCCGACGACTGCGAGAGCCCGGCCGACGCCGCGTCGGCGCTGGGCGACGTGCACGGCGTGCTGATCCCCGGCGGCTTCGGCATCCGTGGCATCGAGGGCAAGATCGGCGCCATTCGGTACGCACGGTCGCGCGGGCTGCCGGTGCTGGGGCTGTGCCTGGGCCTGCAATGCATCGTGATCGAGGCGGCCCGATCGGCCGGTCTGGCCGAGGCGAACTCGGCCGAATTCGACCCCGAGACACCCGATCCCGTCATTTCGACGATGGCCGACCAGGTCGACATCGTCGCCGGCGAGGCCGACCTGGGCGGCACCATGCGGCTGGGCGCCTACCCGGCGGTGCTGGAGCCGGAATCGATTGTGGCCCAGGCCTATGGCGCCACGGAGGTGTCCGAGCGGCACCGGCACCGCTACGAGGTCAACAACGCCTACCGCGACAAGATCGCCGAGAGCGGCCTGAAGTTCTCCGGCACCTCTCCGGACGGCCATCTGGTGGAGTTCGTCGAATACCCGCCGGACGTGCACCCGTTCATCGTCGGCACCCAGGCGCACCCGGAGCTCAAGAGCCGGCCCACGCGGCCACACCCGCTGTTCGTGGCCTTCGTCGGCGCGGCCATCGACTACAAGGCGGGCGAGCTGCTGCCGGTGGAGATCCCGGAGCAGTCGTCGAACGGCATCCAGCACCGGGACAGCGCCGCGCGGCCGATACCTGAGCCCGCGACCCGTGGCTGAACACGAATTCTCCACGGCGTCATCCGAAACGCTGTACACCGGAAAGATTTTCGCGCTGCGCAGCGACCGGGTGCGGATGCCCGGTGACACCATCGCGGTGCGTGAAGTCGTCGAGCACTACGGGGCGGTCGCCATCGCGGCGCTGAACGCCGAGAACCACATCGCGATGGTCTACCAGTACCGGCATGCCTTCGGGCGGCGGCTGTGGGAGCTGCCCGCCGGGCTGCTGGACGTCGCGGATGAGGAGCCGCAGCACACGGCCGCCCGGGAACTGCAGGAGGAGGCCGGCCTGCGGGCGGACACCTGGCAGGTGCTGGCCGATCTGAACTCCGCCCCCGGATTCAGCGACGAATCGGTGCGGATCTACCTGGCCACCGGGCTGAGCGAGGTGGATCGGCCCGAGGCGCATCACGAGGAAGCCGACATGACGCTGCGCTGGTTTCCCATCGCCGAGGCGGCGCGGCTGGTGTTCAGCGGCGAGGTGGTGAATTCCATTGCCATTGCCGGGATTCTGGCCGCGCACGCGGTCACCGAGGGATTTGCGCAGCCGCGTCCGGTGGACAGTGAGTGGATCGACAGGCCGACGGCGTTCGCCGCGCGCAAGGCCGCACAATGACCACGGTGGCGCTGGACACCCAGTTGCAGGGCTACCTTGACCATCTCACGATCGAGCGCGGCGTCGCCGCCAACACCCTGAGCTCGTACAGCCGGGACCTGCGCCGCTACACAAAACACCTGTCGGACCGGGGGATTCACGACCTGGCCAAGGTGGGCGAGAACGACGTCAGCGAATTCCTGGTGGCGCTGCGCCGCGGCGATCCCGACACCGGGGCCGCCGCGCTGTCCGCGGTGTCGGCGGCGCGAGCGCTGATCGCGGTGCGCGGGCTGCACCGGTTCGCCGCCGCCGAAGGGCTGGCCGAACTCGACGTGGCGCGCGCGGTCCGCCCGCCCACCCCGGGGCGCCGGTTGCCCAAAAGCCTGACCATCGACCAGGTTCTGGCGCTGCTGGAGGCCGCCGGCGGCGAGAGCCCGGCCGACGGTCCGCTGACTTTGCGGAACCGGGCGCTGCTGGAACTGCTCTACTCCACCGGCGCACGGATCTCCGAGGCCGTCGGCCTCGACGTCGACGACGTCGACACCCACGCCCGCTCGGTGTTGTTGCGCGGCAAGGGCGGCAAGCAGCGGCTGGTGCCGATCGGGCGTCCGGCGGTCGCCGCGCTGGATGCCTATCTGGTGCGGGGCCGTTCGGAGCTGGCGCGTCGTGGGCGCGGAACGCCGGGCATCTTCCTCAACGTGCGCGGCGGGCGGTTGTCGCGGCAGAGCGCGTGGCAGGTGCTGCAGGACGCGGCCGAGCGCGCCGGGATCACCTCCGGGGTGTCGCCGCACATGCTGCGGCATTCCTTCGCCACCCACCTGCTCGAGGGCGGCGCCGACGTGCGCGTCGTGCAGGAGCTGCTGGGCCATGCCTCGGTGACGACGACGCAGATCTACACCATGGTCACGGTGCACGCGCTGCGCGAGGTGTGGGCCGAAGCCCACCCCCGGGCCCAATAGCGTTGTCGCACCGGGCCGCTCAGCCGAGATACTCGGACTCGAGCACCAGGTCGGACAGCAGGGTCTGATATTCGAGGTGCGCCTTGTGCTCGACGGTGTTGAACCGCTGGCCTTGTTGTTGGCGCATGTACTCCCGGTACTTCGGTGCGCCCGGCACCCGGACGTTGTCGGCGACCACGATCGACCCCGGATGCAACCAGCCCCGGTCCAGGATGCTCTTCAGGTCGTCCAGGTAGGCGTCCTTGTCGTGGTCCAGGAACACGAAATCCAAGGTGCCGGAAGTAAATCCATGCTCGTTGGCCAGCGCGTCGAGGGTGCGCCCACCGTCGCCGATGGTGCCGACCACACACGTCACCCGGTCGGCGACCCCAGCGTGGGCCCAGATCTGTCGGGCGTTGGCCGCGTTGGCCTCGGCGAGCTCGACGGAGAACACCTTGGCCTTCGGGGCGGCCCGGGCGATGCGTAGGGCGCCGTAGCCGACGTAGGTGCCCAGTTCGAGCGCGAGCGCGGGATCGGCGCGGCGGACCGCGGCGTCGAGCAGCTGCCCTTTCTCGTCGCCGACGTTGATCAGCAGTGACTTGTCGTAGGCGAACTTGTCGATGGTGGCCAGCACGTCGTCGATGTCGCCGGCCCGGGCGTTGCGCAGCACGTACTCGACGGCGGCCGCCTCGCGCCCGTCACCGATCTGGCCCGTGGTGGTGATGTTGCGATTCCCGGCGGCCATGCGCCAGACCGACCACCGCAGCAGAGGTATCCGTCGCTTCAGGTTCATAGCCGCCACCATAGGCCGGTGGCGGTGTTGGCCGGGCAGCCTCGCGGCCGCCGGCGGTGACTATCGGTCATCCGCGACAGCGCTAGCGCCGGTGCTAGCGCGTTTCGACGTCGCATCACCCCCCGGATATTGGTGCTCCTGTGACTGAAGTGAATAGGCTGTCGGGATGTGCGTTCTACCACCGATTTTTGCCCATATTGGCTGGTTAATTGCCTGCGGGTCGCCGGGTTTCGCGCGCCGAACCCGTTAGACTTTCCGACGATGTTCACCTCCCGAACACCCCCGCCATGACCGAGCAGCCGGACAACGGCGTCGAGCTCGGCCTGACCGGGCGGCCGCCGCGGGCGATCCCGGAGCCACAGCCGCGCACCTCGCACGGCCCGGCCAAAGTCGTCGCCATGTGCAACCAGAAGGGCGGCGTCGGGAAGACCACGTCCACCATCAATCTGGGCGCCGCGCTGGCCGAATACGGCCGCCGGGTGCTGCTGGTGGACATGGATCCGCAGGGCGCGCTGTCCGCGGGCCTGGGCGTCCCGCACTACGAGCTGGACAAGACCATCCACAACGTCCTGGTCGAGCCGCGGGTGTCCATCGACGACGTGCTGCTGCAGACCCGGGTCAAGCACATGGATCTGGTGCCCAGCAACATCGACCTGTCGGCCGCCGAGATCCAGCTGGTCAACGAGGTGGGCCGCGAGCAGACCCTGGGCCGCGCGCTGCACCCGGTGCTGGACCGCTACGACTACGTGCTGATCGACTGCCAGCCGTCGCTGGGCCTGCTCACCGTCAACGGGCTGGCCTGCGCGGACGGCGTGGTGATCCCCACCGAGTGCGAATACTTCTCGCTGCGGGGCCTGGCGCTGCTGACCGACACCGTCGACAAGGTCCGCGACCGGCTCAACCCGAAGCTCGAGATCAGCGGGATCCTGCTCACCCGGTACGACCCGCGGACGGTCAACTCCCGCGAGGTGATGGCCCGCGTGGTGGAGCGGTTCGGTGACCTGGTGTTCGACACCGTCATCACTCGGACCGTGCGATTCCCGGAGACCAGCGTCGCCGGCGAACCCATCACCACGTGGGCCCCGCGCTCCACCGGCGCCATCGCCTATCGCGCGCTGGCCCGCGAGTTCATCGACCGATTCGGCGCGTGAACGCGGCCGCAACCGGTGAGGCGCCACAGCAGAACGGCTACGGGGCTGGCTTCCAAGTCCGCCTGACCAATTTCGAGGGCCCGTTCGACCTGCTGCTGCAGCTGATCTTCGCCCATCGCCTCGACGTGACCGAGGTGGCGCTGCACCAGGTCACCGACGACTTCATCGCCTACACCCGCGAAATCGGCCCGCAGCTCGAGCTGGAGGAGACCACCGCGTTCCTGGTGGTCGCCGCGACCCTGCTGGATCTGAAGGCGGCCCGGCTGCTGCCGGCCGGGCAGGTCGACGACGACGAAGACCTGGCGCTGCTGGAGGTGCGCGACCTGCTGTTCGCCCGGCTGCTGCAGTACCGGGCGTTCAAGCACGTCGCCGAGATGTTCGCGGAGCTCGAGGCCACGGCGCTGCGCAGTTATCCGCGCTCGGTGTCGCTGGAGGACCGGTTCACCGAACTGCTGCCCGAGGTGATGATCGGCGTCGACGCCGAACGGTTCGCCCAGATCGCCGCGATCGCGTTCAGCCCGCGGCCCGTGCCGACGGTGTCCGTCGCGCACCTGCACCAGGTGCAGGTGTCGGTCCCCGAGCAGGCCAAGAAGCTGCTGGACATCCTTCAGGCGCGGGGCAGCGGCGCGTGGGCGACGTTCTCCGAGCTGGTCGCCGACTGTGAGGCGTCGATGGAGGTGGTCGGGCGCTTCCTGGCGCTGCTCGAATTGTATCGGTCGCGGACGGTAGCATTCGACCAGTCAGAGCCGCTTGGCGTGCTCCAAATTGCCTGGACCGGGGAGTGTCCGACCACCGAAATACGAGACGAGTAATGACTGAAGATCTGCCCGACGTCGTACTCGATGACGGCATCCCGGACATCGCCGAGGTCGCGCCGATGGAATCCGAGGAACTCGGCTCGGTGCTCGAGGCGCTGCTGCTGGTGGTGGACACCCCGGTCACCGCGGAGGCGCTGGCGTCGGCCACCGGGCAGCCGGTGTACCGGATCGCGACCAAGCTGCAGGAGATGGCCGAGCAACTCACCGAGCGGGACAGCGGCATCGACCTGCGCAAAAACAGCGAGGGCTGGCGGATGTACACCCGCGCCCGGTTCGCGCCCTATGTCGAGAAGCTGCTGCTGGACGGCGCGCGATCCAAACTCACCCGCGCCGCGCTGGAGACGCTCGCCGTGGTCGCCTACCGCCAGCCCGTGACCCGCGCGCGGGTGAGCGCGGTGCGCGGCGTCAACGTCGACGCGGTGATGCGCACGCTGCTGGCGCGCGGCCTGATCACCGAGGCCGGGGCCGACGAGGACACCGGCGCGGTGACGTTCGCCACCACCGACCTGTTCCTGGAACGCCTCGGGTTGACGTCGCTTTCCGACCTGCCGGACATTGCGCCGCTGCTTCCCGACGTCGACACGATCGAGGATTTATCCGAATCCCTGGACAGCGAGCCACGTTTCATCAAGCTCTCGGGCGGTCCATCGCCCGATCAGGCGCTGACCTTCGACGTGGACCAGGATTGATGCACGAAGCTGAGGGGATCCGGCTGCAGAAAGTGTTGTCGCAGGCCGGAATTGCGTCGCGGCGGGCCGCCGAGAAGTTGATCATCGACGGCCGCGTCGAGGTCGACGGGCAGGTGGTGACCGAACTGGGCACCCGCGTCGACCCGGACTCCTCGGTGATCCGCGTCGACGGGGCCCGGGTGGTCCTCGACGACTCGCAGGTGTATCTGGCACTGAACAAGCCGCGCGGTGTGCACTCGACCATGTCCGACGACCGCGGCCGCCCGTGCATCGGCGATCTGGTCGAGCGCAAGGTCCGCGGCAACAAGAACCTGTTTCACGTCGGGCGGTTGGACGCCGACACCGAGGGGCTGATCCTGTTGACCAACGACGGCGAGCTGGCGCATCGGTTGATGCATCCGTCGCATGAGGTGCCCAAGACGTATCTGGCGACGGTGACCGGGTCGGTGCCGCGTGGGCTCGGCAAGAAGCTGCGCGCGGGGATCGAGTTGGACGACGGGGTGGCCAAGGTCGACGAATTCGCGGTGGTGGACGCCATTCCCGGCAAGACGCTGGTGCGGGTTACGTTGCACGAGGGGCGCAATCGCATCGTGCGCCGGCTGCTGGCGGCGGCGGGATTCCCGGTGGAGTCGTTGGTGCGCACCGACATCGGGCCCGTCTCGCTGGGAAAGCAGCGGCCGGGCACCTTCCGGGCGTTGGCCCATCACGAGATCGGCCAGCTGTACAAGGCGGTGGGCCTGTGAGTGGAATGGTCGTTGCCATCGACGGCCCGGCGGGTACCGGAAAGTCCTCGGTGTCAAGGGGATTGGCGCAAGCGCTCGGCGCACGCTACCTCGACACCGGGGCGATGTACCGGATAGTGACGCTGGCCGTGCTGCGCGCGGGCATCGACCCGGACGACGCCGACGCGGTCGGCGGGATCGGGTCGACGGCGCAGCTGTCGGTGGACGGCGATCGGTGTTTGCTTGCCGGCGAGGACGTTTCCACCGAGATTCGCGGGGATGCCGTCACCGGCGCCGTCTCGGCGGTGTCGGCGGTGCCGGCCGTGCGCGCCAGGCTGGTCGAGCTGCAGCGCGAGATGGCCGCTGGGCCAGGCGATGTCGTGGTCGAGGGGCGCGACATCGGCACCGTCGTCCTGCCCGACGCGCCCGTCAAGATCTTCCTGACCGCGTCGGCCGAGACCCGGGCGCGGCGGCGCAACGAACAGAACGTGGCGGCCGGGCTGGCCGACGACTACGAGGCGGTGCTCGCCGATGTCCGCCGCCGCGACCATCTGGATTCGACCCGGGCGGTGTCGCCGCTGCGCGCGGCGCCCGACGCACTCGTCGTCGACACCAGCGAGATGACCGAGGCCCAGGTGATCTCGCACCTGCGGGACCTGGTCAAGCAGCGAAGCGGAGCGGTGCGGTGACCCAAGACGGCACGTGGAGTGACGAAAGCGACTGGGAATCCGTCGATTTCGGCCTGGACGAACAGGAGGAGGCCGGCCCGGCGCCCGTGGTGGCGGTGGTCGGCCGACCCAACGTCGGCAAGTCGACACTGGTCAACCGGATCCTGGGGCGGCGCGAAGCGGTGGTGCAGGACGTCCCGGGCGTCACCCGCGACCGGGTGTCCTACGACGCGCTGTGGACCGGGCGCCGGTTCATCGTGCAGGACACCGGGGGATGGGAGCCCGACGCCAAGGGCCTGCAGCAGCTGGTGGCCGACCAGGCCTCGGTGGCGATGCGCACCGCCGATGCGGTGATCCTGGTGGTCGACGCCGTCGTCGGCGCCACCACGGCCGACGAGGCCGCCGCCCGGATCCTGCTGCGGTCGGGCAAGCCGGTCTTCTTGGCGGCCAACAAGGTTGACAGCGACAAGGTCGAGGCGGACGCCGCGATGCTGTGGTCGCTGGGGCTCGGTGAGCCGCACGCGATCAGCGCCATACACGGCCGCGGCGTGGCGGATCTGCTCGACGCGGTGCTGGCCGCACTGCCCGAGGTGTCCGAGGTGGCGCCCACGTCCGGCGGTCCGCGGCGGGTGGCGCTGGTCGGCAAGCCCAACGTGGGCAAGAGCTCGCTGCTGAACAAGCTGGCCGGGGACCAGCGCTCGGTCGTGCACGACGTCGCCGGAACGACGGTGGATCCGGTGGACTCGCTGATCGAGCTGGATGACAAGGTCTGGCGGTTTGTCGACACCGCGGGCTTGCGGCGAAAGGTCGGCCAGGCCAGCGGGCACGAGTTCTACGCCTCGGTGCGCACCCACTCGGCCATCGACGCGGCCGAGGTGGTGATCGTGCTGATCGACGGGTCGGAGCCGCTGACCGAGCAGGACCAGCGGGTGCTGTCGATGGTCATCGAGGCCGGCCGCGCCCTGGTGCTGGCCTTCAACAAGTGGGACCTGGTCGACGAGGACCGCCGCGAGATGCTGGAGCGCGAGATCGACCGCGAACTGGTGCAGCTGCGGTGGGCGCCGCGGGTCAACATCTCCGCCAAGACCGGCCGGGCGCTGCAGAAGCTGGTGCCCGCGATGGAGACCGCGCTGGCGTCGTGGGATGCGCGGATTCCGACCGGCCCGCTCAATTCCTGGCTCAAAGAGGTGGTGGCGGCCACCCCGCCGCCGGTGCGTGGCGGCAAGCAGCCGCGCATCCTGTTCGCCACCCAGGCCACCGCCCGGCCGCCGACGTTCGTGCTGTTCACCACCGGGTTTCTGGAGGCCGGATACCGGCGCTTTCTGGAGCGCCGGCTGCGCGAGGCCTTCGGGTTCGAGGGGTCGCCGATCCGGATCAACGTGCGGGTGCGCGAGAAGCGGGGAGCGCGGCGGCGCTGAGGCTCCTCGGGTCTGGCTTTTCCGGATCACATGGTGAGTGTCGAATCCGCTAGCGCCGGCGCTAGCGGGTCGGGGAAGTCGGTCTAGGACAGGTCGCTTGGCCGGTGGGCCGACCGTTTACGGTAGGCTTTCGACCTGCTGCCGGTGCACGCGCCGGCGCGCGGGCTGTGGCGCAGTTTGGTAGCGCACTTGACTGGGGGTCAAGTGGTCGCAGGTTCAAATCCTGTCAGCCCGACGATGGAGAGGCGATCTGAACTGGCCTTCTCCTTTTTAACCCGGGCACGTCTCTAGCGAGCCGACTCGTCACCATCGAGCGCATCGCTTTGAGGGCAAGCGCCGTTAGTCGTCTTTAGCTTCGTCGCTTGCCTTCTGCAAGGCAACGTCGTACGCGACTATCAGTTGGCGACACGCCACAGCCGCCTTTCGCAAAACCTCGTCGTCCAGAACAAGTTCGTTACTTTGGTTAACCACAATGCCGGCAGCGGCTAGCGTTGCCCGGACCGCCTGCTGATTGCGAAGCTGGCGGCGAGTTAACGTCCCTAGGCCGTGTGCAATCGCGTTGCGCGCTTCCACCAGTTGTTCAACTGGCCTCCAGTCTCCGTTCGAGAGTCTGACCCCGAACCAGTCCTGTAACGCTGTCTTCTGGTCTTTCCAGGTGTTTGTAGCGCTAATCGCAGCGCGCTCCCATATAGCGCTAACCGACCTATGCCGCGAAGGGTCAACGATCGGCTCGACCTCATCCACAAGTCGGTCACCGCAAAATGACTCGGTTATCGAGATAAGACGCAAGAGCGTGCCCTGGCACTGTAACTGCTCTCTATCGAAGAATGGCTTTGGGAAGCGCGGTCGCCGGTCACGTGCCCTGAGGCTCGCTTGATTCGCCCTGTGAGCAGCCAGAGTTCGGAATAGAAGAGCGATCGCATCGTCAGCTCTTTGTGAAAGCACCGGGTCGCTGTTCATCTTTGTTTTTGTTGCGATGCCCTAAGCAACGTGCGATCAAGTTGACTGTCGGCAAGTCCAGCTGCCTTTACGGGGTCAATCCTGGCGAGCCCCCAAAAGACAAGGTGACGCCACTCAGGTCCAACTCTGTCCATAGCGGCGGCCATCAAATCGGTTTCTCCATAGGCGAGCCGTCCAAGGGAAGCGGCGGCAGTGGCGGCGACGCCGTCGGGACCGCGCGCCACACATTGATTAAGCCAGTCGAGGTGGCGCTCCGAAGGTGCGCTTCGCAACCTGCGAACATACCCCAGCGTGTATGCGATCCACATTGCTTGCCACGTGTTGAGGATGTCTTCATCGATTACGCCATCAATGGCACCCCGCACACTCGCTCGCGCCTTCGGTCCGTGCGAACAGTATTTAATCAGGTAGCTCGAGATTTGCGGTGTCAACGCCGGTTCAAGGCGCAGCAGAGCCGGCAAACTCCCGAGCGGACCGTCGTTATGGGCGTCGCCCAGCGCCGGTAGGGCTCGGGCTAGAAGCGATTGTGTAATCGTTGCCTCTATACCAGATTGGACATCTTCCGACTCGTCTTCCCAGAGCCAGATATCCCAAGCTTTCGCGGCTGCAGCACCCCGCTGTGCGATGTCCTTGTCATCGAGGGCACTCGATTCGTCATCTTCGGTTGCCTCAGTGTCGTCGATACTGCTCTCCAGCGGAGTCGGCCCGAGACTGGGTGGATCCGCTGATTCCGATGCGGGAGGTTCGCGCTCCTCATCGGCATAGTCATCCAACAGGAAGAATTCAGCAGCAGTCATTTCGGTGTCGTCAAAAAGGGCTTGCTCCGCGCGGGCGAAGTCACCTAGAGACTCTTCGTATTTGTCCCTGCCATAGGTGTAGGTCTTTCTCTCGTTGAGCACTAGCCCCAGGTCTCGTGCTTCGGTTGCGCAGGCTTCTAGCGCCGATCTTGCCGAACCGAGTGAGGCGGAGGCGATGCGGAAATCGTCCGAGTAAGTGAAAGCCGCGTAGCCTTGGCGCCGTAACCTACGGCGCGCCCGGTCGATGTATGTATCGCCGAGGATGTCACTTGCTTTGTGTACCTGCGGTAGGCCTAGCCTGCGGCCCATGATGGATTCCAGCAACTCAGTGAGGGCAACGATTGCCAGTTCATCGCCTGTCTGGGCTGTCAACTCATCTGCGAGGAGGTCATGGTCGACGTAGGAGTAGTAGGACGTAATATCAGTCTTGCTTACATATGCCGCGTCCTCAATGCCCAGCGGAGCTCGCCTGAACTGTTCAATTGGCGGTCGTTCGCGGAGGTGCTCGGGAAGGGACTGAGCGATGATGTCGACCAGCGCCCGGTAGAGAACGCGGTGCTCCAGATTCAAGACATTGAGCGGACGGGTCCCACGCCATCCCTTGTCTGCGAGTATCACGCTGGCGGGGCGTGTTTGGGGCCCTTTACGTAACCGTGACCGCAACCACTTTGCGACCGTTGGTACGTCGATTAGAAGATCAAGGTAATCCCACCGACGGGGGAGTAAGCGGTTTCGTGCAGCAAGTTCAGTCTCGGTTGCGGCTGCAATGTCGAGGCGACCGAATAGCTCTGGAGTCAGCACGGCACCAGTTTGGTGCACCGTTGCATATTGCATGCGACCAGGGCAACGCTGACGCCATTGGTCGACCGTGCACCGGTATGACAGCGACGGTGGTTTGCGTGCGGGCCGTCGCGCTGGTTGTGCAGCCTGCTCGCCCCCGAACCGGTTTTTGTCGTCCGGAAAACCCAGGCGGGCTGAGGCTGAACGCCGGATCGCAGTACTCGAAGCGGAGATCGCGGCTGCGGGCAACTTACGTTGCTCGACAATTGCCGACGTGGCTCTCGATACGCCGCTCAATCACCGACAGCTCGAAGGTTCTGCGTTGGATCAGTCAGCGCTGCCCCGAGAGGTCACAGTGAACGTCGGCGACAAGGTCCGCCAAATCGCGCCCGAACCGCAGCGCGTGCGCTAGGCGCAGGACAAGCTTCATTACTGCTAGCATTCGCGGGGGGAGTTGACTCCATTAGCGCGGTGCGGCAGCGAAGCGGGACCTGCGCTTGGTCGATCCGGTTCCTTAAGGACTTGGACGCCACTATTCGATGGGGCCGAGGAAGTGCTCCCAGTAACCGACGCCAGGGCCGCTCCTACCGTCGCTGCGGCAAACGATCAGGTATCCATCTGTGGATCGAGACATATTCTGCCCGCGAGGATCGCACACCGTGCCGGTGGAGTTCCGGCCGCTTGTCATGGGAGGCGGTTGCGCCCATTGCCACGACGGTGGGCCGTTGTCGACGATCAGTCCTTGATTTACGCAGACGACTTCGTGGCCGCTGTTCGGGTCGTACGCAAGTTTCGCCGCATTGCCAGCGTTGCATAAATCCGCTGGCGCGAGCTCAACATCGGAGGCAGGCGGCAGAGTTGTCGTCGGTGCAGCTTGTGTCGTCGGCGCGGCGGTGACAGTGACCGGCGGCGGTGGAGTCACGGCCGCACTGGGCTTTTCGGCCGTGGGGGACGGCTGCGATGGTGCGGGTGGCGGGTGATCTCGATGGAGCATGATCCAACCCAGCACCGCGACGACGGTTGCTACTGCGGTCCCGGCAGTTATGAGTGCAGCGGCTGGACCGGTAACGGCGCTCCACGGATGGCGCTCAGGCTCCTCGTCGTCTTCGTCCTGAACGTTTGACCATGCCCGCCCCTGAGTTTCGGCCGGCGGGTGGTCGCTGATGATTTCGGTCTCCTCGTGGGCCCCGCGTGCCTGCGTGTCGGACTGCTCGTCGTCCATCCGCTGATTCAATCACCACAGCAATACGCGGCAAAGAGAGCGGCGGTGGTAGCTACATCGCGTCAACTTCCCCGGTCGATCATAGCTGCGATATTTGGTGGTCCGTCCGTCTCTCCCGAGCGATATCTAGCAAAAGACGCCAGGTGACCGATCAGAGCGACCGCCAGACGGGCACTTTGTCACAACGTTGTCACAACTGGGTGCGAACACAGAGAGTCGACGGAGGACAGCAAGAGACGGTTTTGCGTGGTAAGCCAGTATCCAGAGCCGTTGCGAGACACCGGACTTTGGCCCAAGTCCGGCTCGGGGTCAAGTGGTCGCAGGTTCAAATCCTGTCAGCCCGACCACAGGCCAGCGGCGGTTGTGGCCTGCACCCGGGTGCGCCGGCCCGCGCCGAGGCGAGAAGATTTCACGACGGTTTCGGTTGGGCAAAGGTACGGCAGCTTACCCGCGACGCGCCGGCCGATATCGCCCCCGCGGTTTTAATGTTGGCAGTCATGGGCGGAGGCACACATCGCGTGAACCGCTGGCGCGCAGCGTTTCACGTACTCGCATCGGCGTCGACGGTTGCCGCCCTGGGGCTCGGCATCGCTCCCGCGGCCCACGCGGCCGCGGCCACGGCGACGTTGTCGGTGGACCATGCGTGGCAGACCGGTTTCATCGCCCGCTTCTCCGTCACCAACGCGAGCATGGCGCCGCTCACCGATTGGAAGCTGGAATTCGACTTGCCGGCGAGCGAATCCGTCTTGCACACCTGGAACAGCACCGTTACCCAATCCGGCACGCACTATGTTCTGACCCCGGCGAACTGGAATCGCAGCATTCCCCCCGGGGGTTCGGCCACGGGCGGTTTCAGGGGCGTGCTGACCGGTCCCTTCTCGCCACCGCAGAATTGCCTGATCAACGGGCAGTACTGCACCTAGCGGCCACGGACGACCGATCTATGGCTGGAAGGCCGGCAGGACGGTTCCGGAGTCGCGGATCTCCCAGATGCTGGCTTTGTTGATGCCGTCGAAGTTGATCTTGTCCAGCGTGGCCCGCGAATACGTGAGGTCGATGGCGACCTGGGTCGAGGTGTTGCCGTACGGGTCGGTCATCGGAAAGGTGCCCTGCACGTTCACCGCGGACGCGTCGGGGTAGGTCGCCCGCGCGTACTTGAGAATGCCGATGGTGTCCAGCCGGGCGCCGTCCTTGATCATCTGCTCGGTGTAGTTGTCCCGAATGGCGAACTTGGCGTCGACGACGTCACCATTCGGGCCCGGCGCGACGGTGAAGGTGACGCCGTCCGGCTTTCTGGGACCGGCCGGCGTCGACGGCGCCTCGCTCGGCCCCGCCGTGGCCGAACTGCTCGACTCGGCCGATCGGCCGTCCTTCTTCGGGTCGAAAACCCAGCTCTTGCCGACGATGATGAGCAGCACCAAGACGCACAGCGCGGCCAGCGCCAGGACCGCCTTGCCGGGCAGGCCCTTCTTCGGCGGGTCCGCGGTGAAGGCCCACTCGCTGGTCCAGCGGGTGCCGTCGAAGTAGCGCTGCAGCCCGTGGCCTACTGCGGGATCGGGATACCAGCCCGGCGCCGATTGCGGCGGCGGCGGCGCCTGTTCAGACGGCATCCATCCATTTTCGTCGTGACGGTGACATCCCGGCCACCCGCCCCCGCTGACCGCGCGAAACGCGATCCGATTCGGGCGGCGTCATGCCGTCACGCCGTCAGTCCTCGCGGTCCGGCTCGGTGAGCTCGGGCGCGTTCTCGCGGGTCGCCATCCCGCCTTCGCGCCCGTGATCCGCGGGGCCGGGGCGACCACCCTTGGGCTCGTCGTCGTCCGTGTCCGATTGCTTGGCCATCGCAACCTCCTTCGTCGACCGGAGGACTACCCGCAGCGGCGGCGATGTGAACTCAACTGGCCCGGGGGTGAGGGTTTGGCGTTACGGCGCTTTCCGGAGATCGGCGAGCGAGCTTTTGAGACCGCCGTCCATCCGGATCTGCACGGCCGCCACCGCGACCATCACCGTGGCGGTCACCAGGTGCACCACCGCGTCGGTCGTGTTGTTGGGGAAGGTGAAGACGAACGCGACCTGATGGGAGAAGAAGGCCCAAATGCCGGGCAGCGCACCGGCTATCGCGGCGAGCAGCAGATACAGCACCGACCATGACTTGCGCAGCGCGAACACCAGGCCCGGGGCGAACAGCGCCAGACCGGCGACGGCGTGCCAGCCGTTGTAGTCCATGCCGAGCAGCTGCACGGTCGGCGCGGTGGGGCCGGTGGCGAAGCTGGGATTCATGATGAAGCCGATCACCGCCTGGACGACGTGAAAAGCGCAGATGATCAGCAGCCCGATCTGGGCGAAACTCCACCTCACAGTGCACCTCCTTGTGCATGATGGGGTAGCCCGGATACTACGCGCGGTAGTAGATCGGGGTCAACGGGTGAATCGGCCCGCCGCGAAGTCAGTTCCGGCCGGGGATCTTCATCACCGTCCGCACGATCGGCAGCAGCGACTTCTGCCACACCTTCCCCGGAATGCCCAGGGGCGGATCGAGATTGAACACCCGCGCGGTCGCGATCGTCTGCGATTCGGTGTACTTCAGCAGGCCCTCGGGGCCGTGCCGGCGGCCGACGCCGGACTGGCCCATCCCGCCCATCGGCGCGCTGAGGCTGCCCCAGGCGAAGGCGTAACCCTCGTTGACGTTCACGGTCCCCGACCGCAACCGGGCGGCGATCTGCTGGCCCTCGGCGGAGGAGCCGGCCCACACGCTCGCGTTGAGCCCGTAGTCGGTGTTGTTGGCCTTCTCGACGGCCTCGTCCACGTCGGCGACGGGGTAGATCGAGACGAGCGGACCGAACGTCTCGTTGGCCGCGCACTCCATCTCGGGCGTGACATCGGTCAGCACCGTCGGCTCGTAGAACAGCGGGCCGATGTCGGGACGCGCCTTCGCGCCCGCAATCACCTTGGCGCCCTTGGCTTTCGCGTCCTCCACATGGTCGGTCACGGTGTCCAGCTGGCCGGCGGAGATCAGGCTGCCCATGTCCACCGAGAAGTCATAGTCGGTGCCCAGCTTCATGTTTCGCACCGCGGCGCCGAATTTGCCGATGAAATCGTCGGCGATGTCCTTCTCGACGTAGATGCGCTCGATGGAGATGCACAGCTGGCCCGCGTTGGAGAAACACGCGCGGGTGGCCGCCTTGGCGGCCTTGTCGAGATTGGCGCCCCGCGTGACGATCATCGCGTTCTTGCCGCCGAGTTCGGCCGAGAACCCGATCAGGCGACGGCCCGCGTGTTCGGCGAGCTGCCTGCCGGTGGCGGTCGAGCCGGTGAACATCAGGTAGTCGCAGTTGTCGATGATCGCGGTGCCCACCGCCGAGCCCGGCCCGGGCACGATCGCGTAGAGCGCGCGGGGCAGGCCGGCCTTGTACAGGAGCTCGGCGCAGGCGAGCGCGCAATAGGGCGTCTGGCTGTCGGGCTTGAGCACCACCGCGTTGCCGGCCAGCAGCGCCGGCACCGAGTCGGACGCCGTCAGCGTCATGGGGTAGTTCCACGGCGAGATCACCCCGACCACGCCCTTGGGTTGGTAACCGACCGTGGTCTTGCCGATGCCGGGGAGCAGCGCGGGCACCGTGCGGGGCTTGAGCAGGTCGGCCGCGACGCCCGCGTAGTAGTTCGCGTTCGCCACCAGGTCGATGATTTCCTCCTGCGCCGCCCAGCGGGCCTTGCCGGCCTCCGCCTGCAGGAGATCCATCAGGAACTCGCGGTTCTCGATGACGAGGTCGCGGTAGCGGGCGATGATCTCGACGCGCTCGGCGACCGGGCGGTTCGCCCAGGCGACCTGGGCCGCCCGCGCCTCGGCGAATGCGGCTTCGACGTCTTCGGCGGTGCCGATCGGGATCGTGGTCAGCGGCTTGCCGGTGAAGACCTCGTCGATCGTCTTGGTCTGACGTGCGGTGGCGTCTTTGATCGCGGCCAGCTGACGCAGGCGATCGAAGACCTCGGCAGACGGTGCAGGCATGTCGTTACCTCCGAAGCTCGGGCGTTCAAAACACCAGCCTATTGGTCGTCGGCTCCAGCAAAAGTGGGTAAGCAACACCCAAGCGCGCACGCGCGTCCGGTTTGTACCAGTTCACTAGTCGAAAGGCGGCATCGGATGGTTCGTCAGGAAGGAGGCCGCTGGGATGTCGGGGCCGAGGGCAACACGGTGTACCTCGAGCGCATCTCTGAGGGCGACGAGCGGATATTCGACGATTTGCTGTCACCCCAAGAGGCCCGGCAACTCGCCGGGCTTTTGACGAAGTACGCAGACAAGGCCGACGAGGCGGACGAGTCGGATGACAAGTCGAAGGACTCCGGCGACAAGTCGAAGGATTCCGAAGATAAGGACGACTCCGGCGACGAGGACGAGGACTCCGACGACGAGGACTCCGATAACAACGACGACGGTGACTCCGATAACGAGGACGAGGACTCCGACGACCAGAAAGATTCCGACGACGACAAGTCCGGCTGATTACCGGCACGCCGCGATCATGCTGTGGCACAGGCGATTTCAACGGATCGAAACCAGGTGGTCGATCGAGTCCCGGGGCAACTCGCCGTCCACCACGGCGCTCACGACAAGACGATTAAGCGTGACCGCACCTTTGTGATTGTCGAGGAACGCCGTGTCGGCGGCGTCGCGACCGGTGGCCACCCGCACCAGCGTCTGCCGTGGCGCCAGCAAAGTCGCGTCCACCACCCGCCAGTGCCCGTCGACGAACGCCTCCGCGACGGCGTGAAAGTCCATCGGGTACACGCCCGGCGCGTACACGGACACCACCCGGGCCGGGACGCTGACCGCTCGCAGGAGCGCCACCACCAGGTGCGCGTAGTCCCGGCACACACCTTCGCCGGCGAGCAACGTGTCCACCGCCCCGTCGATCGGATCGCTGGAGCCGGGCACGTAGTTCAGCCGGGTGCCTACCCAGGAACTCACGTGCTCCAGCAGCTCCGCGGCATCGCGGTCATTTCCGAATTCGGTTGCGGCGAAACCGAAGAACTTGTCGGATTCGGCGTAGCGGCTGGGCCGCAGGTACATCGACTGGTCGTATTCGGTCACCGGAGCCGGATCGGTGTGACCCACGATGGTCGCCTCGTAGTCGACGCGCAGCGTGCCCACCGCGGCGTCGAACTTGTGGATGCGGTTGCCGTGCAGCCCGCTGATCTCCAGGGGTGTGATCGGCCGTCCGTCCAGGACGAAGCGCAGCGACTCGGACACCTCGGCTCGCGGATGCGGCGCCACGGCGATCTGAAACTCCAGCGTCGTGGCCGCGGTGATGTCGACTTCGAGTTCGGCGCCCACTTCGCGTTTCATAGCGCGATCCTGCGCGAGTTGCCCCGGATCCGCCACCGGACGCCCTGATTCGGTGAGCGGTTCCGCTCAGAGGATGTGCAGGCCCTGGGCCAGCTCCGAGACCCCGACCACCGCGAACAGGCCCACCAGGATTTGCCGGTGGTAGCTCCGCACCCAGTCGTGCAGCACCAACAGCAAGGACTGCGTTCGCGCCGGCCTGACGAGGTAGCCGACCAGGATGATCTCGACGACGGCGTACATCAGGATGACGAATGCGACGGACGCGCCGGCCTGCGCGCTCACCGATGCACCCGAGGCCGCGATGATCGCCACGATGAACAGGACGCCG
>NZ_LZKV01000246.1:0-679 GCF_001672995.1 Mycobacterium sp. 1482292.6
CGAGTTTGACGCCGCAGTTGCTGCAAACGGTGCGCCTGGCCAGTGAGCCGACCGATCGGCTGGGCGGGTATTTCCGCGCGCTGGATCTGGCTGCCGGTCAAGCGGACAGGCCGGTCGAGCATGAGGAGATCTGGGCTGAGCCGGCGCCCGCTGACAAGGGTTGGTGGTGGCCGCATCGCCCGCGCGCCGAATTCCCCGACTTGGTTGATTTGCCGGACTTGCCGGACCGGTTGGAGATGCCCAGGGTCGTTCACACCATTTGGCTGGGCGGTCCGGTGACCGATGGCAGGGATGTTACCAACGCGCTTCGAACGAATCTGCAGGCGCTTAGCGCGCGGGCGCAACCGCACGGGTTGCAGGTGGTGTTGTGGAGCGACGTGACGCGCGCTCAGTTCGGTGATGACGCCGGCGTTGTCGCGGCGATGCGCCAGTGGGCTCAGCAGCATCGGGTCATCGTGCTCAATGTGGACGAGGTGTTTCATGCCGGTGAGCCGATGCGCCTTGCCGGGGAGTATCGCATGGAGACGGCTAAAGGAACCGCCGCCGGCTACGGCTCGGCCAGCGACATCTTGCGTCTGGAAGTTTTGCACCGTTTCGGCGGGATTTACACCGACGGCGACAATCCCGCTCGTGACCTGCATGGGTTGCGGGATCTGTTGCAAGCGCCGGGTTTCGCCAT
>NZ_LZKV01000247.1:0-93336 GCF_001672995.1 Mycobacterium sp. 1482292.6
GCTACGTCTTCATCGAGACCAAATCCGGCGTGACGCGCTGCCAGATCAACAGAGACACCGTCGGCTGTGAGGCGCCCTTCACCAACTCCCCGCTGCAGGACGGCGAGCACGCCAACGGCGTCAGCATCAACAGCGGCGGCAAAGTGCAATGGGTGCTGGGCAACCTGGGCGCCTCACAGCCGACGGTGTCTCTGTTGATCTGGCAGCGCGTCACGCCGGATTTGGTCTCGATGAAGACGTAGCCGTTCTGGTCGGGCGGCAGCGGGATGGCGCCGGCCGGGGTGGTCGGGTTCGCCGGTGCGGCCGACGGGCCCGGCGCCGGGGCGGCGGTGGCCGACGGCGGCGTGGACCTGGGTGTGGGGAAGGACGGTTCGGTGGGGCCGGCTCCTGGCGAGGCCACCGGCCGGCCGCCGATGACCGAACTGCAGCCGGAGACCAGCTCCGAGCCGGCCACCAGGGCTACGAGCAGCAGCGAACCACCGGCCAGGCTTCGCCGCGCATTCTCCGAAAACCGCACCCGCCGCTCCCCAGACGATTCATATAGCGGCACTCAGGTTACGCACCGAGACGCGAAAGCCGCTGCCCTGACACAGGTATCGATACAGAGCCGATGTCCCGAATTTATCGACCCGTGACCGGTTCACGACTTCCCTACAGCCCCAACAGCTTTTCGGCGTTGCGGTGGCTGATGCCCGCGCGCTCGTCGTCGGCGAGCGGCAGGCTGTCCAGAAACGCGCGGGCGGCGACCATCGACCCGAACGGATAGTCGGCGGAGAAGGCCACGCGGTCGATCCCCACCTGGGCGACGAGGTTGGCGTACGTCGCGTGGTCGTTGAAGTTGGCGAACGTGTAGTGGAAGTTCTCCCGCAGGTAGTAGCTGACGGGACGCTGCAGACCGGTCAGCTCCGGTGTCAGCGTGGCGTCGAAGCGCGGCAGCATGAAGGACGTCGCCTCACCCATGTGCCCGATGATCATCTGCAGCGACGGGTGCCGGTCGAACACGCCACCCAGGATCATCCGCAGCGCGTGGGTGGCGGTGTTGATGTGCCACCCCCAGCCCACCGTGGCCAGCGCGAACGTGACGGGCTCGGCGAAACCCGCGTAGCTGGATTCGATGACGCCCGCCGGGGGGATGGTCGGATGCAGGTAGATCGGCGCCTGCAGGGCGGCCGCGCGGTCCAGGATGGGCTCGAAGAACGGGTCGTCCAGATAGCGGCCGCGGCTGTGTCCGTTGATCACCGCGCCGGGGAAGCCCAGCCCGCGCACCGCGCGCTCGAGTTCGTCGGCCGCCTGGTCGGGTGCGCTGGTGGGCACGGTGGCAAAGCCCGCCAAGCGGTCGGGGTAGCGCTGCACCGCCGCCGCGAGCTGGTCGTTGCAATCCCGGGCCAGCCGCACCGCCTCGTTCGGATCCAGCTGCTCAACCCCGGGCGCGGCCAGCGACAGCACGGCCAGGTCCACCCCGGCCTCGTCCATCGCCGCGATGCGGCCGTCGCCGAGATCGCTGGCGGGTTCGACGATGCCGGCTCGCGACGCCAGCCAGGTGCCCGGGCCCTGCAGGAATTCCATTGTGGCGTAATGCTCTTCGAGGGCGATGACACGCATCTGGGTTATCCTTCGAGGACTCGGGCGGCCGCGCTCCAGTACGGCAACTCGTCACGGTTGGCGGCCAGGCGGATGGTTTTGGTGTAGCCGTACTCGGCCAGCGTCTCCTGGGCGTGCTCGCGGCCGAACCCGCTGTGGCCCACGCCGCCGAATCCGCTGCCGATGGCCACCCGCGCGTAGTTGTTGACGAAGACGGCTCCGGCCCGGATCTGCCGGCTCACCCGCAGCGCCCGGTCGCCGTCGGCGGTGAACACCGCGGCGACCAGCCCGTACGGGGTGCCGTTGGCGATCCGCACCGCCTCGGCCTCGTCGCTGAACCGGATCAGGGCGACCACCGGACCGAAGATCTCCTCCTGGGCCACCCGCATGTCCGGCGTGACGCCGGTCAGCACGGTCGGCGCGACGTAGAAGCCGTCCGCGAGCCGCGGATCCTGCGGCAGCGGTGCCTGGGCGGCGATGCGGGCGCCTTCGGCGACGCCGATGTCGAGGTACTCCAGGACCTGCTTGCGCTGCGCCCGGGTGACCAGCGGCCCCACGTCGGTGGCGGGATCGGCGCCGTCGCCCACCCGCAGCCGGCGCACGGCGGCGCACAGCTTCTCCTCGAACTCGGCATAGACGTTGTCCTGCACCAGGATTCGCGACGATGCGGTGCACGCTTCGCCCTGGTTGAAGAAGCCGCCGTCGATGGCGGCCAACAGCGCCTCGTGCAGGTTGGCGTCGTCGAACACCAGCAGCGGGTTCTTGCCGCCCAGTTCCATCAACGTCGGCGTGAGGTTGCCGGCCGCGGTGCGCAGCACCGCCGAACCGGTGAGCGGGGACCCGGTGAAGGAGATCTTGCCCACCAGTTGATGCTCGGCCAGCGCGGCGCCCACCTCGCCGCCGCCGGGCACGGCGTGCACCACCGGGTCGGGCAGCACCGACTGGATCAGCTCGACCAGTCGCAGCACCACCGAGGGCGTCTGCTCCGGCGGTTTCAGCACGACGGCGTTCCCGACGGCCAGCGCGGGAGCGACCTTGCCGGCGGTGTGGATCGGCGGCCAGTTGAAGGGCACGATGCCGGCGATCACGCCGTAGGGCTCCAGCGTGGTCACGTCGAACACCGGCCCGTAGTCGCGTGCCTGGCTGGGCAGCACCTCGACCATGCCGGCGAAGTAGTCGAAGATCCCGATCGCGGCTTCCACGTCGAAGCTGCGGGCCTGGCTGATCGGCTTGCCCATCTCTCGCGACTCGAGGGCGGCGATCTCGTCGGCGTGCTCGCGAATGACGTCGGCGATCCGCCGCAGGTAACGGCCGCGTTCGCGGGCCGGACGAAGCTTCCAGTGCAGGTGCGCCGCGTGCGCGGTCCGCACGGCCCGATCCACCTCCGCGGTGCCGGCCCCGTGCACGACGGTGACGACCTGTCCGGTGGCGGGGTTGTCCACGACGAAGCGGTCGTCGGGCGACGCCGACGACCAGGGGGTGCGGATCGTGGTGGGGGCTTGCTGATCCATGGGCATTGTCACGGTATGCCCCGCGGTTTGATCAGCACCAACGATATCTTCTGATGGTTCTCATCACCGGCGGTGATAATCGCTGGTGTGGAGCTTCGTCACCTCGAGTACTTCCTGGCCGTGGCGGATAGTCGAAGCTTCACCGGGGCGGCCCAGCGGCTGCACGTCGTGCAGTCAGGAGTGTCGGCCACCATCAAGGCGCTCGAGCGCGAACTGGGCGCCGAGTTGTTCGTCCGGGGCCCGGCTGGCGTGGCGCTGAGCCCCGCCGGCGAAGCGCTGCGACCCCACGCCCGGACCACTTTGGACGCCGCCCGCGCGGCCAAGGACGCGGTGAGCGCCGCCCGGGGCACGGTGCGCGGCACCGTCACGGTGGGGACGTTGACGTCGGTGAGCGTCATCGACGTGCCGACCGTGCTGGCCGAACTGCACGCCCGTCATCCCGACGTCGTGGTCCACCTGCGCGCGGCCAGCTCCGGGTCGGCCGGGCTGGCGGCCCAATTGCGCGACGGGGATCTCGACGTCGCCTTCCTGGTTTTCACCGGACCGCCCCCGGCCGACCTGCACACCCGGCTGGTGGCCTCGGTGCCGCTGCTGCTGGTCGTCCCCGAGGGCCACCCGCTGGCCCGGCGCACGGCGGTTTCGCTGGCCGAGCTCGCGGGCATGCCGTTCGTCGACGGGCCGCCGGGCTACGGGAACCGCGCCGTGGTGGACACCGCGTTCGCGGCCGCCGGGGTCGAGCGGACCGTCGCGGTGGAGGTCGCCGACATCGGCACGGCGGCGGTCTGCATCCGCAAGGGGCTGGGGATCGGTTTTCTGAGTTGGTCCATCCTCGAGGGCATCGACAGCTCGGGTTTGGTGAGCGTCCGGATCACCGGGCACGACCTGCAGTGGCGGCTCTACGTCGCGACCTCGGCGAACCGGCAGGCCAGCGCGGCCACCCGGGCGCTGCTGGCGCTGATAGAGGAGGTTGCCGGCGGCGCCCAGAATTCTTTGGCGACCCGGGAACAAGGCGGGACCGACCGCCGTTAGCATTATCGACAAGTTGAGCGAACCACACTCAATACTGGGTTGACAGCCCACCGCCCCAGGGGCAGGCTTGAGCGGGGTTCACTCAGCATAGTGGCACCAGACAAGCTCTACATATTCAGGAGGAATCACTATGGCTCGTGCGGTCGGTATCGACCTCGGGACCACCAACTCCGTCGTCGCAGTCCTCGAGGGCGGTGACCCGGTCGTCGTCGCCAACTCCGAGGGTTCGCGGACCACGCCGTCCATCGTCGCGTTCGCGCGCAACGGGGAGGTGCTCGTCGGCCAGCCCGCCAAGAACCAGGCGGTCACCAACGTCGACCGCACCATCCGTTCGGTCAAGCGGCACATGGGCACCGACTGGTCCATCGAGATCGACGACAAGAAGTACACCGCTCAGGAGATCAGCGCCCGCGTGCTGATGAAGCTGAAGCGCGACGCCGAGGCGTACCTGGGTGAGGACGTCACCGACGCGGTCGTCACCGTGCCGGCGTACTTCAACGACGCCCAGCGTCAGGCCACCAAGGAAGCCGGCCAGATCGCCGGCCTCAACGTCCTGCGGATCGTCAACGAGCCGACCGCGGCGGCGCTGGCCTACGGCCTGGACAAGGGCGAGAAGGAACAGACCATCCTGGTCTTCGACCTCGGTGGCGGTACGTTCGACGTCTCGCTGCTCGAGATCGGCGAGGGTGTGGTCGAGGTCCGCGCCACCAGTGGTGACAACCACCTCGGTGGGGACGACTGGGATGACCGCGTCGTCGAATGGCTGGTCGATAAGTTCAAGGGCACCAGCGGAATTGACCTGACCAAGGACAAGATGGCGATGCAGCGGCTGCGTGAGGCCGCCGAGAAGGCCAAGATCGAGCTCTCGAGTTCGCAGAGCACCTCGATCAACCTGCCCTACATCACCGTCGACGCGGACAAGAACCCGCTGTTCCTCGACGAGCAGCTGACCCGCGCCGAATTCCAGCGCATCACACAGGATCTGCTGGACCGCACCCGCAAGCCCTTCCAGTCCGTGATCAAGGACGCCGGCATCTCGGTGTCCGAGATCGACCACGTGGTCCTGGTGGGTGGTTCCACCCGGATGCCCGCGGTGACCGACCTGGTCAAGGAACTCACCGGTGGCAAGGAGCCCAACAAGGGCGTCAACCCCGATGAAGTTGTAGCGGTGGGAGCGGCTCTTCAGGCCGGGGTTTTGAAGGGTGAGGTGAAAGACGTTCTGCTGCTTGACGTTACGCCGCTGAGCCTGGGCATCGAGACCAAGGGCGGCGTGATGACCAAGCTCATCGAACGCAACACCACGATCCCCACCAAGCGGTCGGAGACCTTCACCACGGCCGACGACAACCAGCCGTCGGTGCAGATCCAGGTCTACCAGGGTGAGCGCGAAATCGCTTCGCACAACAAGCTGCTCGGCTCCTTCGAGCTGACCGGCATCCCGCCGGCTCCGCGCGGCGTCCCGCAGATCGAGGTCACCTTCGACATCGACGCCAACGGCATCGTGCACGTCACGGCCAAGGACAAGGGCACCGGCAAGGAGAACACGATCAAGATCCAGGAGGGCTCCGGCCTGTCCAAGGAGGAGATCGACCGGATGATCAAGGACGCCGAGGCGCACGCCGAGGAGGACCGTCAGCGTCGCGAAGAGGCCGACGTCCGCAACCAGGCCGAATCGCTGGTCTACCAGACGGAGAAGTTCGTCAAGGACCAGCGCGAAGCCGAGGGCGGCTCGAAGGTCCCCGAGGACACGCTGTCCAAGGTCGACGCCGCGATCGCCGAGGCCAAGACCGCCCTGGGCGGCACCGACATCGCCGCGATCAAGGCGGCGATGGAGAAGCTGGGCCAGGAGTCGCAGGCGCTCGGACAGGCGATCTACGAGGCCACCCAGGCCGCCGGCGAGCAGGCCGGTGGCGGCGCGGCGGGCGACGGGTCTGGCTCCGCTGACGACGTCGTGGACGCGGAGGTGGTCGACGATGACCGGGAGTCCAAGTGACGGAAAGCAATCCACACGAACAGGTGACGATCACCGACAAGCGGCGAATCGACCCTGAGACCGGTGAAGTGCGGCAGGCCCCTCCCGGCGACACGCCGGGAGGGGCGCCGGCCGGCGAACCGGCGCAGCAAGCCGATGGCAAAGTCGCCGAGCTCACCGCCGATCTGCAACGGGTGCAGGCCGACTTCGCCAACTACCGCAAGCGGGCGCTGCGCGATCAGCAGGCCGCGGCGGACCGGGCGAAGGCCGCCGTCGTCAACCAATTGCTGGGCGTGCTCGACGATCTCGACCGCGCCCGCAAGCACGGCGATCTGGAGTCCGGACCGCTGAAGTCGGTCGCCGACAAGCTGGAAAGCGCGCTGAACGGCCTTGGCCTGACGGCGTTCGGCGAGGAGGGCGAGGACTTCGACCCGGTGCTGCACGAAGCGGTGCAGCACGAGGGCGACGGGTCCCGGCCGGTGATCGGCACCGTCATGCGGCAGGGTTACAAGCTGGGTGATCAGGTGCTGCGTCACGCCCTGGTCGGTGTCGTCGACACGGTCGCCGACGAGGATGGAGCGGCTGCCGCACCCGAGTCCGCCGAAAGCGAACCGGCCGACACGGACGACAACGCCGACGCGTCCGGTGAATAAGGCAGACAATCAACACAACAGAAGAAAGGTGAGGGGGTGACGCGACATGGCCCAGCGTGAATGGGTCGAAAAGGACTTCTATAAGGAGCTGGGCGTCTCCTCTGACGCCAGCCCAGAAGAGATCAAACGCGCCTACCGCAAGTTGGCGCGCGATCTGCACCCGGACGCGAACCCCGACAACCCGGCCGCCGGTGAACGCTTCAAAGCGGTCTCCGAGGCGCACAACGTCTTGTCGGATCCGGCCAAGCGCAAGGAATACGATGAAACCCGAAGGCTGTTCGCCGGCGGTGGATTCGGCGGGCGCCGGTTCGACAGCGGCGGGTTCGGGGGCTTCAACGTCGGTGGTGATGGCGCCGAGTTCAACCTCAACGATTTGTTCGACGCGGCCGGCCGAAGCGGCGGCACCAACATCGGTGACCTGTTCGGCGGGCTGTTCGGGCGCGGTTCGGGTGCCCGGCCCAGCCGGCCCCGCCGCGGTAACGACCTCGAGACCGAAACCCAGCTGGATTTCGTCGAGGCCGCCAAGGGCGTGGCGATGCCGCTGCGGCTGACCAGCCCGGCGCCGTGCACCAACTGCCATGGCAGTGGCGCGCGGCCGGGCACTAGCCCGAAAGTGTGTCCCACCTGCAACGGTTCCGGCGTGATCAACCGCAACCAGGGCGCGTTCGGATTCTCCGAGCCCTGCACCGATTGCCGGGGCAGCGGCTCGATCATCGAGCACCCCTGCGACGAGTGCAAGGGCACCGGCGTCACCACCCGGACCCGCACCATCAACGTGCGGATCCCGCCGGGCGTCGAGGACGGACAGCGCATCCGGCTGCCCGGCCAGGGTGAGGCGGGGTTGCGCGGTGCGCCCTCGGGTGACCTGTACGTGACGGTGCATGTGCGCCCGGACAAGGTGTTCGGCCGCGACGGCGACGACCTGACGGTGACGGTGCCGGTCAGCTTCACCGAGTTGGCTTTGGGCTCAACCATTTCGGTGCCCACCCTGGACGGCAAGGTCGGTGTCCGGGTGCCCAAGGGCACCGCCGACGGCCGCATCCTGCGGGTGCGCGGGCGTGGCGTTCCCAAGCGCAGCGGCGGCAACGGCGACTTACTGGTGACCGTAAAGGTCGCTGTGCCACCGAATTTGGAGGGGGCCGCCCAGGAGGCGCTGGAGGCGTACGCCGCCGCCGAGCGCGCCAGCGGCTTCGACCCCCGGGCCGGATGGGCAGGCAATCGCTGATGGCCAAGGGCTCGAGCAATTCACGAAAAGAGGACGCCCGGACCTTCATGATCTCGGTGGCCGCCGAGCTGGCTGGCATGCACGCCCAAACGCTGCGCACCTACGACCGCCTCGGCCTGGTCAGCCCGCGCCGGACTTCTGGTGGGGGACGGCGGTATTCGGAGCACGACGTTGACCTGCTGCGCGAGGTGCAGCGCCTGTCGCAGGACGAGGGCGTCAACCTCGCCGGCATCAAGCGGATCATCGAGCTGACCAATCAGGTCGAGGCGCTGCAGGCCCGGGTCAAGGAGTTGACCGAGGAGCTTTCGCAGGTCCGCGCCAGCCAGCGCCGCGACGTGGCGGTGGTGCCCAAAAGCACCGCGCTGGTGGTGTGGCAGCCGCGCCGGGGACGCTGACTTTCGGTCGGTTTCCCTTGCGCCCCAAGGGGTCTGTCTCCGACACGCATACGACCTTCGCAAAAGCGCTAGCACATCTGCTAGCGCTTTTTGCAATCACCTGATGACCACCAGACAGCGGCAGTGACCCGAGTGGTCACTGCGAGCCCACCCGGATCGAAAATTGCGTGACGGCCCGCTCGCCCGGTAGCGCGCAGCGGTAGCCGCCCCGGCGCAGCGCGTCGGTCGGTGCGGTCATCGGCTCGAAGCACACGATCGTCTTCGTGGGGTCGTCGGGCGCCGGCGCGAAAATCTGCGCCGCCGGATAGCCCTGCTCGAAATGCACCTCGATGCGCCGACCGCCGCCGGACACCGCGAACACCGCGCCGTCGGCCACCCCGTCGTAGGCGTCGTCGAACGTGTTGTCGCCCAATGCCTCTCGCCGGGCCGGCTGGGGCTCGGAAGCGCCGGTGGGCAGCCCGGTGTCGTCGAGGCCCAGATGCCGCAACGGCGGTGTCTCGATGACCCAGTCGGCCCTCGGGGTGTCGGGCAGTTGCAGGTAGGGATGAAACCCGAAGCACAGCGGCACGGCCCGATCCCCGGTCGCGTCCACCGTGGTCCGAACCGTCAGCGCCCGGTCGGCCAGCCGCACCGCGACCGTCAGCACGTGCGGATACGGGAAGCTGGCCAGCAATCGGGGATCGGCACCGAAATCCAGTTCGGCGGTCAGCTCGCCGTCGGTCTCGGCCGTCACCCGCCAACCGGGGTAGGCGGCCAGGACGCCGTGGATGGGTAGCCCGTTGGGGTCGGCGCGCACACCGTTTTCTCCCGGCGTCAGGGTCACGGTGACCTCCTGGGCGGTATAGGTCTTCTCGCCCAACCGATTTGCCCACGGGTACAGGATCGGGATCCCCATCGTCTTGCCATCGGAGACGTAGGCGTCCAGGCCGCGGCGCTGGCCCAGCAGCTCCACACCGGCGTCGCGCAGCGACGTGCCGATCATCCCTGCCTCGGGAACGAACTGCGCGACCAGCGGCGACGACGGATCGCGCAGGGTGACGACGTGCATGGCTACCTCCATAGCGGGTCATGCTGAATGCGTTCGGGCGGAGCGCCTTTGGCGATCAGGGCATCCTTGGTGGCGCTGACCATCGCCGGCCCCCCGCAGACCAGGATCTGCCGGTCACCCCAGCCGCCGTACTTGGTCACCACGTCGGGCAGCCGCCCGATCTGATGCACGTGCAGGCCGCGCGGCGGCGTGACGTCGGGATAGTCCGCGGCCCAGGACGGGTCGCTGTTGTATTCCGAGACGGGCGAGACCGACAGCCACGGATTATGCGAGGCGACCTGCCACAGGGTCGGCAGATCGTAGAGTTCGCAACGGTACCGGGCGCCGAAGAACAGATGGATGCGCGGGTTCACCGCGAACCGGGACAGGTCCATGATCAGCGCCCGCAGCGGCGCCAGGCCCGTGCTGCCGGCGACCATCAGCACGTCGCCGCCCTCGCGGTCGACCCGCAGGCCGCCGTGCGGGCTGGACAGCCGCCACCGGTCGCCGATGCGGGTTTCGCCGACGATCGCGGTGCTGACCAGGCCGCCGGGAACCAGGCGGACGTGGAACTCGATGCCGCCGCCCGGGTCGGCCGGAATGGCGGGACTCAAATACCGCCACCGGTGCGGACACTGCGGCACGTGGACGTCGACGTACTGGCCGGGGTGGTAGTGCATCGGCTGGTCAAGCTGCAGCCGCACGACTGCGAGATCGCGCGACACCCGCATGTGTTCGATGACGGTGCCGTCCCACCAGGCGGGGCCCTCCTCGGCGTCCGCGGCGCCGCTCATCACCCCGGTGATCAGGTTCAGCGACTGCCGGGCCGCCGCCTCCACGGCGTCGGTCCACGCCGCACCGACGTGCGCGCGCAGCGTCGAGAGCAGCGCGCGCCGCAGGGTCTCGTAATGGGCCGGCAGCACACCGTATTTGCGATGGTCGCGGCCGAGCTGGGCCAGAAAAGCCACCGGCTCCTGCGCGCGCCGGGCGACCAGCTCGCCGAACACCCAGTGCAGCGCGCGCCCGAAAGCGAGCCGCTGGGCGGCCATTTCGGGCGGGAACAGATCACGCACCGAGCCGTCGAGGGCGAACCACTGGGTGTAGAAGCGATGGACGAGCGCGGAGTCACCGGCCGTGTCCGCGGGCGCGAAGGCGTCACGCAGCACCCGCAGCGCTTCGGCGTCCTCCAGGCTCACGGGCCCCGATTCTAGGCTCGGCCGGCCGCCGGCTCAGCCCTGTCGGACGACGTTGGCCGTCCCGACGTTGGCGATCTTGGGTGAACCCCAGTGGTAGAGAACGACGTTGTCGTTCCCCGACGCGCTGACCGCGTCGGTGCTGTCGACCGCGACGTGGTTGCCGCTGCCGGAGACGCTGACGCTGGTGCAGTGCCCGGTGAGGGTGACGGTGTTTTGCTGCCCGCTCACCGACAAATAACCGGCGTGGCAGGGCAGCGTCTTCGTCATGCCCGTCCCGCTGACCTGCAGCGTCCCGGCCTGCGGGACCGCCGACGGGCTACCGCCGCTGAGATCGGTGTGGAACCCGACCGCCAGCAGGCCGGCGCACGCCAGGGCGGCGGCCACGGCGGCCAGCCACACGCCGGCGCTGCGGCGCGGCCGTGTCTCCGGGTCGGGGTCGGCCTGGTCGGGGGGTTGCATCGTCTGCGTCATCGCTACGGGGGTACCCCCTACGCCGTAGTGCTCAAAACTCGTTAGACTTGAGCGGAACAGACTCAACCTTGACGGCGTTGAACAAGCCGAGAAGCATTTTCCCTACCGACGAACGGAGGTGTCGTGGACTCTTTCAACCCGACAACCAAGACCCAAGCGGCACTGACTTCGGCACTCCAGGCCGCCTCGGCGGCGGGTAACCCGGAGATCCGGCCCGCCCATCTGCTGATGGCGCTGTTGACGCAGGCCGACGGCATCGCCGGTCCGCTGCTGGAGGCTGTCGGCGTCGAGCCCGCCACCATCCGCACCGAGGCCCAGCGCCTGCTGGACCGGCTGCCCCAGGCCAGCGGGGCCAACTCGCAGCCGCAGTTGTCCCGCGAATCGCTGGCCGCGATCACCACCGCCCAGCAGCTCGCGACCGAGATGGACGACGAATACGTGTCCACCGAGCACCTGCTGGTGGGCCTGGCCACCGGGGATTCCGACGTCGCCAAGCTGCTGACCGGTCACGGCGCCTCACCGCAGGCCCTGCGCGAGGGCTTCGTCAAGGTGCGCGGCAGCGCCCGGGTCACCAGCCCGGAGCCCGAGGCGACCTACCAGGCGCTGGAGAAGTACTCCACCGACCTGACGGCCCGCGCCCGCGACGGCAAACTCGACCCGGTTATCGGGCGGGACAACGAGATTCGCCGCGTCGTGCAGGTGCTGAGTCGGCGCACCAAGAACAACCCGGTGCTGATCGGCGAGCCCGGCGTCGGCAAGACCGCGATCGTGGAGGGCCTGGCCCAGCGCATCGTCGCCGGCGACGTGCCCGAAAGCCTGCGCGACAAGACCGTCATCAGCCTGGACCTGGGCTCGATGGTGGCCGGCGCCAAGTACCGCGGCGAGTTCGAGGAACGGCTCAAGGCCGTCCTCGACGACATCAAGAACTCCGCCGGGCAGATCATCACCTTCATCGACGAGCTGCACACCATCGTCGGCGCCGGCGCGACCGGCGAGGGCGCGATGGACGCCGGCAACATGATCAAGCCGATGCTGGCCCGCGGCGAGCTGCGGCTGGTCGGCGCCACCACGCTCGACGAGTACCGCAAGTACATCGAGAAGGACGCCGCGCTGGAGCGCCGCTTCCAGCAGGTGCTGGTCGGCGAGCCCTCGGTGGAGGACACCGTCGGCATCCTGCGCGGGCTGAAGGACCGCTACGAGGTGCACCACGGCGTGCGCATCACCGACTCGGCCCTGGTGGCCGCGGCGACGCTGTCCGACCGCTACATCACCGCGCGCTTCCTGCCGGACAAGGCCATCGACCTGGTCGACGAGGCCGCCAGCCGGCTGAAGATGGAGATCGACTCCCGGCCCGTCGAGATCGACGAGGTCGAGCGGCTGGTGCGCCGCCTCGAGATCGAGGAGATGGCGCTGGCCAAGGAGGAGGACGAGGCGTCCAAGGAGCGGCTGGAGAAGCTGCGCTCCGAGCTGGCCGACCAGAAGGAGAAGCTGTCCGAGCTCACCACCCGCTGGCAGAACGAGAAGAACGCCATCGACGTGGTCCGTGAGCTCAAGGAGCAGTTGGACACGTTGCGCGGGGAGTCCGAGCGCGCCGAGCGCGACGGCGACCTGGCCAAGGCCGCCGAGCTGCGCTACGGGCGCATCCCGGAGGTCGAGAAGAAACTCGACGCGGCGCTGCCCCAGGCCGAGGCGCGGGAGAACGTCATGCTCAAGGAGGAGGTTGGGCCCGACGACATCGCCGAGGTGGTGTCGGCGTGGACCGGCATCCCCGCCGGCCGGATGCTCGAGGGCGAGACCGCCAAGCTGCTGCGCATGGAGGAGGAGCTGGGCAAGCGCGTCATCGGGCAGAAGAGGGCCGTGACGGCCGTCTCCGATGCCGTACGGCGTTCCCGGGCCGGCGTCGCCGACCCCAACCGGCCCACCGGCTCGTTCATGTTCCTCGGGCCGACCGGTGTCGGTAAGACCGAGCTGGCCAAGGCGCTGGCGGAGTTCCTGTTCGACGACGAACGCGCCATGGTGCGCATCGACATGAGCGAGTACGGCGAGAAGCATTCCGTCGCGCGGCTGGTCGGCGCCCCGCCGGGATACATCGGCTACGACCAGGGCGGTCAGCTGACCGAGGCGGTGCGGCGGCGTCCCTACACGGTGATCCTGTTCGACGAGATCGAAAAGGCCCACCCGGACGTGTTCGACGTGCTGCTGCAGGTGCTCGACGAGGGCCGGCTGACCGACGGGCAGGGCCGCACCGTCGACTTCCGCAACACCATCCTGATCTTGACGTCCAACCTGGGATCGGGTGGCAGCGAGGAGCAGGTGATGGCCGCGGTGCGCTCGGCGTTCAAGCCGGAGTTCATCAACCGGCTCGACGACGTCATCATCTTCGATGGCCTCGAGCCCGGCGAGCTGGTGTCGATCGTCGACATCCAGCTGGCCCAGCTGCAGAAGCGGCTGGCGCAGCGTCGCCTCACGCTCGAGGTGTCGCTGCCGGCCAAGCAGTGGCTGGCACATCGCGGATTCGACCCGGTCTACGGCGCGCGGCCGTTGCGCCGGCTGGTGCAGCAGGCCATCGGTGACCAGCTGGCCAAGATGTTGCTGGCCGGCGACGTGCACGACGGCGACACCGTTCCGGTGAACGTCAGCCCCGACGGTGACTCGCTGATTCTGGGCTAAGCGCGCAGAGGCGTCGACTTGTTGCGGGTATTTCGCACCAACCGCCGCAACAAGTCGACGTTCGGCGCTTATGCGCCCGGGCGGGCGCAGCAAACCTTGATTGGGTTGTGACCTGGTCGCCTTCTGTGTTCCGGGCCAATAGCAGATACCCTGTTTTGGATGGTCCCCCTCTGGTTCACGCTCTCCGCGCTGTGCTTTGTCGGTGCGGGGGTGTTGCTGTACGTCGACATCGATCGGCGGCGCGGGCGCAGCAGGCGCCGCAAGTCGTGGGCGCGATCGCACGGATTCGACTACGAGCCTGAATCGACCGACATCCTCAAGCGCTGGAAGCGCGGCGTGATGTCGACGGTGGGCGACGTCGCCGCCCAGAACGTGGTGCTGGGCCAGATTCGCGGTGAGGCCGTCTACATCTTCGACCTCGAAGAGGTCGCCACCGTCATCGCGCTGCACCGCAAGGTGGGCACCAACGTGGTGGTGGACCTGCGCCTCAAGGGGCTCAAAGAGCCACGGGAGAGCGACATTTGGCTGTTGGGAGCGATCGGGCCGCGGATGGTGTACTCCACCAACCTCGACGCCGCCCGCCGGGCCTGCGACCGCCGGATGGTGACCTTCGCGCACACCGCACCGGACAGCGCCGAGATCATGTGGAACGAACAGAACTGGACGCTGGTGGCCTTGCCGATCACCAGCACGCGCACCGAGTGGGACGAGGGCCTGCGCACCGTACGCCAGTTCAACGACCTGTTGCGGGTGCTGCCGCCGCTGCCGGAGGAGGCCCCGCAGGAGGCCGGGCCGCCGTCCGGACTGCGCAACGCCTCACCCAGCCGGCCGCTGGCGCCCGCGGGCCGCGCGGAGCTGCCGATCCGGCGCGCGCAGCAGGACGTGGCGGGGCTGCTCGGCCCCGACCTGCCGTCGGGTCGCCGCGCCGCCGAGCCGCTGCGCCGCGACCAGCCCCAGCCTGCCGACGGGCGTTCGGAGACCATCCGCCGCCCACCGCCGTCCGGGCGCAACGGCCAGCAGGCCAGCAACTATCAGCGCTGACGGCGGGCCCCGGGTGGCCGCAAGGCCGGTGCTGCCGACGTCATTAGGATGTCGCTCATGCCTCGCCCCGTCGCCCTGATCACCGGGCCAACGTCCGGAATCGGCGCCGGGTTCGCGCGACGCTATGCCAGCGACGGCTACGACCTGGTCCTGGTCGCCCGCGATGTCGACCGCCTGACCAGACTGTCCGAGGAGCTGCAGCAACACTCCGGTTCCGTCGAGATCCTGCCCGCCGACCTGGCCGATACGGCCGGCCGTCAGCGCGTCTGTGACCGGCTCGCGGCCGGGGGAGTGCGCGTCCTGGTCAACAATGCCGGCTTCGGCACCTCCGGCGACTTCTGGTCCGCCGACCCCGCGCTGCTGCAGTCCCAGCTCGACGTCAACGTCACCGCGGTCATGCACCTGACCCGCGCCGCGCTGCCCGCCATGCTGGCGGCCGGCGCGGGCACCGTCGTCAACATCGCCAGCATCGCCGGGCTGGTGCCCGGGCGCGGGTCGACGTATTCGGCGTCCAAGGCGTGGGTGATCTCGTTCAGCGAGGGCCTGTCGGTGGGCCTGCAGGGCACCGGGGTGTCCGTGCACGCCGTGTGCCCGGGCTACGTGCACACCGAATTTCACGACCGCGCTGGGATCGACATGGCCAAGTCGCCGTCGTTCATGTGGCTCGAGGTCGACGATGTGGTCAGCCAGAGCCTGGCCGATATCGCCCGCGGCAAGGTGATCAGCATTCCGGGCCTGCAGTACAAGGCGATCATCGCCGCCGAGCGCCTGCTGCCGCGGACCCTGATGCGGGCCGTCACCAAACGAATCGGGAGTGGCCGTGGCCGGACCTGACCTCGAAGAGCTGGCGGAGCTGGTGCGGCGCCTGTCGGTGGTGCACGGGCGGGTCACGCTGTCCTCCGGCAAGGAGGCCGACTACTACGTCGACCTGCGCCGGGCCACCCTGCACCACCGCGCCTCGGCATTGATCGGCACGCTGATGCGCGACCTGACCAGCGACTGGGACTACGCCGTCGTCGGCGGCCTGACGCTGGGCGCCGACCCGGTGGCCACCGCCGTCATGCACGCGCCGGGCCGGCCGATCGACGCCTTCGTGGTGCGCAAGTCCGCGAAAACCCATGGGCTGCAACGCCTTATCGAAGGCTCCGAGGTATCCGGCAAGCGGGTGCTGGTCGTCGAGGACACCAGCACCACCGGCAACTCGGCGCTGACCGCGGTGCGCGCCGTACAGGAGGCGGGTGGCGACGTGGTGGGGGTGGCCACGGTGGTGGACCGCGCCACCGGCGCCGCCGAGGCCATCGAGGCCGAGGGGCTGCCCTATCGAAGCGTGCTCGGGCTCGCCGATCTGGGGCTGAGCTAGTTGCCGGCTGATCTTCGTAGCCCGAGCCGCTGAATCATGCGTAGCGCCCTCGCGATGCTCGCGTGCGTGGTGGCCTGCCTGGCCGGCTGCTCGTCCTCCAGCCAGCCGGTGCGTCCCTACGGCGCCCAGGGCGCGCGGCTCGGTGAATCGCTGGCGCTGCTGGGCTGGAACATGTCGGTGTCGAATCTGCGCTGGGACGGCGACTACGTGCTGGTCGACGTCGACGCCAGCCCGGCCTCGGCCAAGGACCCGCACGCCAAAGCCGAGGACATCCGCTTCGGGCTCTACGGCGCGCTGGCCCACCCCCTCGAGACCGCGGGCCTGGGCAGCTGTGACAAATCCTTTCAACCGAAGACCACCAATGTGCGCGACGTCCCCGCGCCGCTCTCGGCGTCCCGCGACCGGCTTACCGGCACGGTTTGCCTTGGGCCGCTGAAGGATCGAAGCCAGGTGCGCGGCGTCTACGGCTACTCGCCGCGCGACCGGATCCCGGACAGCTCGTCGGCCTACCCGGTCGCCTTCCCGGTGGGGCTGCTGCCCACCAATCCCAACGACAGCGGCGGGTTGGCGGTCAAGACCGCCAGCCTGTCGGCATGGCGCGCCGACGGCAAGCCGGTGACCAAGATGCAGCTGGGTGATCCGGGAGCGTTCACCGGCAACGGCTACATGCTGTTGGGGTTGGAGGCCACCGCCGTCGCGGCCCGCTACCGCGACGAGTCCGTCAAGCGCGGCGGGCCGATGATGCTGCTGGCCTCGCCGACCCTGCCCGCCCCGGGACTGAACCCGGCCTGCTCGACCTACGGGTCGTCGGTGCTGATCCTGCCCGACGCGTCGTTGGATGCGGTGCACGTCAACGCGTCGCTGTGCACCCAGGGCGAGATCAACGACGCGCTGCTGTACGCGACGCTGGCCATCGACGGCACGCACGCCGGGGTGTGGACGCAGCGATGAGCGGACCTGGGCCCACCGAATGGTCCGCGACCCCGCCCGCTGGCGTCGGCCCGTGGCGGGGCGAGCTCCCCGAAGACCCGCGCTATGACCCAATCCTGTTGCGCGAGGGCGACACTCGCAACGTCGTCGACGCCTACCGGTACTGGACGCGCGAGGCGATCATCGCCGACATCGACCGGCGCCGGCATCCCCTGCACGTCGCGATCGAGAACTTCGGCCACGACGCCAATATCGGTTCGGTGGTGCGCACCGCCAACGCCTTCGCGGTGCACACCGTGCACATCGTGGGGCGGCGGCGATGGAATCGCCGGGGCGCCATGGTCACCGATCGCTATCAGCGGTTGTGCCATCACGACAGCACCGCCGAGCTGCTCGCCTTCGCGGCCGACGCCGGCCTGACGGTGGTGGCCGTCGACAACGTGCCGGGCGCCGCGCGCCTGGAGGAGGCCACGCTGCCACGCGAGTGCCTGCTGGTGTTCGGTCAGGAGGGCCCCGGCATCACCGACGACACCCGCACGGGCGCAACGCTGACGGTGTCGATCGCGCAGTTCGGCTCCACGCGCAGCATCAACGCCGGCGTCGCCGCCGGCATCGCCATGCACGCCTGGGTCAAGCAGCACGCCGATCTGTCCCAGGCCTGGTAGCCCGACGCCGTACGCGCACAGTCAACCGGGTGCGGCAGGATCGACAGGTATGGATCAGCTCTGGGTCAACCGCGCGGCCAGCAGCGAAGCCGCTGTCACGCAACGACACCTGAAACGCCTCTGGGGACTCCCCGCGACGCAGCTGGGGGTGGTCGCCTGGCCGGCGACGCGGCGCGACCGCTGGTTCGGCACCTGGCACTACTGGTGGCAGGCGCATCTGCTCGATTGCCTGGTCGACGCCCAGCAGCGGGATCCGCAGCCGCACCGCCACACCGAGATCAACCGGCAGGTCCGCTCGCACCGGCTGCGCAACAACTTCTCCTGGGTCAACAGCTACTACGACGACATGGCCTGGCTGGCGCTGGCGCTCGAACGCGCCGCCCGGATCGCCGGCGTGCAGCGCCGCCGCGCCCTGCCCAAGCTCGCCGCGCAGTTCGTCAAGGCCTGGGCGCCCGAGGACGGCGGCGGGATCCCCTGGCGCAAGTCCGACCAGTTCTTCAACGCCCCGGCCAACGGCCCGGCCGGGATTTTCCTCGCGCGTTACGGCGACCACCTGAAACGCGCTGAGCAGATGGGGAATTGGATCGACCAGACGTTGATCGACCCGGAGACCCACCTGGTGTTCGACGGCGTCAAGGACGGTTCGCTGGTGCGCGCTCAGTACACCTACTGCCAGGGCGTGGTGCTCGGGCTGGAGACCGAGCTGGCCGCCCGCACCGCGGTCGAGGTCAGGCAGCGTCACGCCGCCCGAGTGCACCGGCTGGTCGCGGCGGTGGACGAACACATGGCGCCGGCGGGCGTGCTGGCCGGGGCCGGCGGCGGGGACGGCGGTCTGTTCGCCGGGGTGACCGCCCGCTACCTGGCGCTGGTGGCCACCACGCTGCCGGGGGAGTCGGCCGACGACGCGCTGGCGCGCGACACCGCCCGGCGGATCGTGCTGGCCAGCGCGAAGGCGGCCTGGGACAACAGGCAGACGGTGGACGGGCTGCCGGTGTTCGGCCCGTTCTGGGACCGCGACGCCCAGCTGCCCACGGCGGGCGGCAAAGAAGCGGAATTCGTCGAGGGCGCGGTGATGGCCTCCGAGGTCGCCGAGCGGGACCTGTCGGTGCAGCTGTCGGGGTGGATGCTCATGGAGGCCGCCTGTAACGTCTCCGCCGAGTCGAAGAACGGGAGCACCCTGTGAGCAATAAGGTTCACCACGATGCAGAGTCGGCTCTGCACGGCCTGCTGAAGGACGGCATCACCATCGCCGCTGGCGGATTCGGTCTGTGCGGCATTCCGGAGAAGCTGATCCAGGCCCTGGTCGACAGCGGCATCAAGGACCTCACCATCGTCGGAAACAACGCCGGCGTAGACGATTTCGGCATGGGACTGCTGCTCAAGGGACGCCAGGTGAAGAAGGTGATCGCCTCCTACGTCGGCGAGAACAAGGAATTCGAACGCCAGGTGCTGGCCGGCGAGCTGGACCTGGTGCTGACGCCGCAGGGCACGCTGGCGGAGAAGTTGCGCGCCGGCGGCGCGGGCATCCCCGGCTTTTACACCCGCACGGCCTTCGGCACCAACCTCGCCGAGGGCAAGGACACCCGGGTCTTCGACGGCATCGAATACGTTCTGGAAGAAGGCATCCGGGCCGACGTCGCGATCGTCAAGGCGTGGAAGGGCGACACCGCCGGCAATCTCGTGTACCGCAAGACGGCGCGCAACTTCAACCCGATGATCGCCACCTGCGGCGCGGTCACCGTCGCCGAGGTCGAGGAGCTGGTCGAGGTCGGCGAGCTGGATCCCGACCTGATCCACACCCCGGGCATCTACGTCGACCGCATCATCGAGGGCACCGGCTACGAGAAGCGCATCGAGTTCCGCACCACCAGCGGCGGCGCCGCGCTGAAAAGCGACAGCCCCCTTCGCGAGCGAATGGCCCAGCGCGCCGCCCAGGAACTGCGCGACGGCTTCTACGTCAACCTGGGCATCGGCATCCCGACGTTGGTGGCCAACTTCATTCCCGACGGCATCAAGGTCACCCTGCAATCGGAGAATGGCCTGCTCGGCATCGGGGCCTACCCGAGCGAGGACACCGTCGACCCCGATCTGATCAACGCGGGCAAGCAGACCATCACCAGCCTGCCCGGGTCGAGCTTCTTCTCGAGCGCCGATTCCTTCGCGATGATCCGCGGCGGCCACATCGACCTGTCCATCCTGGGCGCGCTCGAGGTCGCCGAAAACGGCGACCTGGCCAACTGGATGGTGCCCGGCAAGATGGTCAAAGGCCCAGGCGGCGCAATGGATTTGGTGTCCGGGGTCAAGCGCGTGATCGTGCTGATGGATCACACCGCCAAAGACGGCAGCCCGAAGATCCTCAGCCAGTGCACGCTGCCGCTCACCGGCAAGAACGTGGTCGACATGATCATCACCAACCTGTGCGTCTTCGACGTCGAACCGGGACAGGGGCTGGTGCTCACCGAATTGCAGCCCGGCGTCACGGTCGAGGACGTCCGCGCCAAGACGGGCTGCGACTTCAAAGTCGCGCTCTGATCCCGCGCCGGCGGTGGCCGGCTATTCGGCCGCCGGCAGCCGCTCGGGTTCGCGGTCCTCGGCGCTGTGCGCGTGGCGGCGTCCCCGATAGCTGCGCCAGGCGGCGACGAACGCCGGCATCAGCGAGACGAGCAGGATGGCCAGCAGGATCTTCTGCAGGTTGTGGTGCACGAACGGCACGTTGCCCAGAAAGTAGCCGGCCAGCGTCACGCCGCCGCCCCAGAGGATGCCGCCGACGATGTCGAAGCCCAAAAACACCGGGTAGCGCATGTAGGACACCCCGGCGACCACCGGTGTGAACGTCCGGATGAACGGCGCGAACCGGGCCAGGATGATCGCCCAGGGGCCGTACTTCTCGAAGAACGCGTGCGACTCGGTCACATGGTGCTTCTTGAAGAACCGCGAGTCTTCCTTCTTGAACAGCGCCGGGCCGATGCGCCGGCCGATGAAATACCCGGTCTGGTCGCCGAGGATCGCCACGGTGGCGACGGCGGGGGCCAGCACCCAGATGCTGGCCGGCGGATTGGGGTGCGCCGCCAGCAGGCCGCCGGTGAACAGCAGCGACTCGCCCGGCAACAGCGGAAACAGCAGCCCGGTCTCGATGAAGACGATGATCAGGATGCCGGGCAGCACCGCCGAACCGAAGACGCCGTTGGCGCCCAACCAGTACATGGGGTCGAAGATGTCGGGCAGGGCCGTCACGGCGGTGCTCATGATTCCTCAACATACCGGCGAAACGACCCCGGCCCGCACGGACCGGACCTTAAGGCCCGGACTAACCCGCGCCGCGCTTCGCCGGGTAGCTGTCGACCACGCATCCGTGGTTGGGTAGGACCAGCCGTCAGGAGGTGTCTGATGCCCATCGCCACGCCCGAGGTCTACGCCGAGATGCTGCGACGCGCCAAGGAGGATGCCTATGCCTTCCCGGCGATCAACTGCACGTCGTCGGAGACGGTGAACGCGGCCCTCAAAGGCTTCGCCGACGCCGGCAGCGACGGAATCATCCAATTCTCCACCGGCGGTGCGGAATTCGCCTCGGGGCTGGGTGTCAAGGACATGGTGGCCGGTGCGGTGGCGCTGGCCGAGTTCACCCGCTGCATCGCCGACAGATATCCGGTCAACGTTGCGCTGCACACCGACCATTGCCCCAAGGACAAGCTGGACACCTATGTCCGCCCGCTGCTGGCCATCTCGGCCGAACGGGTCGCGGCGGGCAAAGACCCGCTGTTCGGGTCGCACATGTGGGACGGCTCGGCCGTGCCGATCGACGAGAACCTGGTGATCGCGCGCGACCTGCTCAAGGACGCGGCGGCCGCCAAGATCATCCTCGAGATCGAGATCGGCGTGGTGGGCGGCGAAGAGGACGGCGTCGCCAACGAGATCAACGACAAGCTCTACACCACCCCCGACGACTTCGAGAAGACCATCGACGCGCTGGGCCACGGCGAGCACGGCAAGTACCTGCTCGCCGCCACCTTCGGCAACGTCCACGGGGTCTACAAGCCCGGCAACGTCAAGCTGCGCCCCGACATCCTGGCGCAGGGCCAGCAGGTGGCCGCGGCCAGGCTGGGACTGCCCGCCGAGGCCAAGCCGTTCGACTTCGTCTTCCACGGCGGGTCCGGGTCGCTGACGTCGGAGATCGAGGAGGCGCTGCGCTACGGCGTGGTGAAGATGAACGTCGACACGGACACCCAGTACGCGTTCACCCGCCCGATCGCCGGTCACATGTTCGCCAACTATGACGGCGTGCTCAAGGTCGACGGCGAGGTCGGCGTCAAAAAGGTCTACGACCCCCGCAGCTACCTCAAGAAGGCCGAGGCGTCGATGTCCGAGCGGGTGGTGCAGGCCTGCACCGACCTGCATTGCGCCGGAAAGTCGGTGGGCTGATCAATCGCCGAGCGTGAAGTTAGTTTCACGCTCGGCGCCCAACGTGAAGCTAGTTTCACGCTCGGCGGGGCGACCTGGCCTGCCTAGCCGCTGGCGGACTGGCAGACCTTCCATTGGTCGTCGCGGTACTGCAGATCCAGGCTGCGGGTCGAGCGCAGCTGCGGGTCATAGGCCATGAACGTGGTGACGTTCGCCTCGGCGTGCTGGCCGTTGACCACCACCTGGTCGATGCTGGCGATCACCGGATACTGCTTGGCCGCCGACACCCGTCGGTATGTCTCGTCCCACGCGTGCTCGTCGTAGTCGGCGTAGCCGTCGCGGGTGGTGCCGCAGGTGATGGTGCGCAGCGTGGTCAGGTCACCGCGCTGGATCGCGACGTCGAAATTCTGGATGGTGTGACGAACCTGGTCTTCCTGCGAGACGCCGGCGTGCTTGCCGCGGGTCAGCAGCACCGTGCCCAGGATCGCGATCGCCGCCAGCGCCAGCACGATCACCACCAGCGCCAGTATCCAGCCCCAGTTGAACTGCCGCGAGGTGCGCAGCTTCCCCCCGAACCGCGGCGGAATCGATTGCGGGACAGCGGCTTTGGGCGGTGCGCCGAACTGCGTGGTGGCGTCTCCCGGCGGCGTCGCGAACACCTCGGTGGCGGGTTCGGCGGTGGTGTTGATGATCGCGGTCTCTTTGGCGTCGAAGCCGGGCGCGGTGAAGCGCCGTTCGCGCTGCGGCCCATCCGCGATTTCTTCGGGGCCGCTCTGCGGGTCGGGCCTGTTGATCACCACGGTCTCCGTCTCGGAGTCGGTGGGGACCATGGGGACGCTCTCGGTGGCGTCTTCTCCGGTGTCGAAGCCGGACTCGGCCCCCCATTCGTCGCTCGGTTCGGTGCGCGAATCGCGTGGGTCGAACCCGGGCCGTTTCGGCGCGCCGCCGCGGTCGGGTTCGGATGGGTTGGGCATGAGTACTACTGTCCTCCCGCTTCGTGGGGTAGTTGCAGAGCTTAGCGACCGAGTACCCGGCTCGCGGCGATGGCCGAGGTGCGTCACGCGGGCAAAACGAGCGAGCTGCAGAATAGAGCCATGACGCCGATGGGAGATCTTCTAGGGCCCGACCCGATCCTGCTGCCCGGAGATGCCGATGCCGAGGCGGAACTGCTCGCCGGTGAAAAGGCGGGCATCGTCGCCGCCGCGCATCCGACCGCGTCGGTGGCCTGGGCGGCACTGGCCGAGCAGGCGCTGGCCGACGACCAGGCCATCACCGCCTACGCCTACGCCCGCACCGGCTACCACCGCGGCCTGGACCAGCTGCGCAGGAACGGCTGGAAGGGCTTCGGCCCAGTGCCCTATTCGCACGAACCCAACCGCGGCTTCCTGCGGTGTGTGGCGGCCCTGGCGCGCGCCGCCGACACCATCGGCGAAACCGACGAATACTCGCGCTGCCTGGACCTGCTCGACGATTGCGACCCCGAGGCGCGCCCCGCGCTGGGGCTGTGACGCCTTAGAAGCTGTCCGAACAATCGCTGTCGTCGGGACAGTCGATCTGCACGGTGGCGTGCTCGAGCCCGCGAGCCGACAGCACCGCCCGCGCGTCGTGCAGAACCCGGGCCGAGTCGCCGGCGCTGATCAGGTGTGCGGTGCACATGTCCTTGCCGGGGGAGAGCGTCCACACGTGCAGGTCGTGCACGTCGATCACGCCGTCGACTGCCTCGAGCGCGGCGCGCAGTTCCTCGACGTCGATGTGGGTAGGCGACGATTCGGAGAGGATCCGCAGCGCGTCGCGGGCCAGCGCGACGGCGCGGGGCAGCACCCACAGCGCGACCAGCACGGCCACCACCACGTCGGCGTAGGGCCAGTGCGTCGTCACCGCCACCACGCCGGCGATCAGCACGCCCAGGCTGCCCACGGTGTCGGCGACCACCTCCATGTAGGCGCCCTTGACCGCCAGGCTGCCCGACGAGTGCGAACGCAACAGCAGCGCGACGACGAGATTGGCGGCCAGCCCCGCCAGCGCGACCACGATCATCGGCACGCCGGGCACGGCCGGAGCTTCGCTGAGCCGCCGGATGGCCTCGTAGAGGATGAACACCGCGACGCCGATCAGCAGCGCCGCGTTGGCGACGGCGGTGAACACCTCGGCGCGATGCCAGCCGTAGGTGCGGGCGGGTGACGAGCTGCCGCGGCGCGCCAGCGTGACCGCGGCCAGCCCCATGAACACCGCGACGACATCGGTCAGCATGTGGCCGGCGTCGGCCAGCAGCGCGATCGAGTTGATCAGCAACGAAGTGGCCAGCTCCACCACGAAGAACGCCGCCAGGATCGCTGCGGCCGCGACCATGCGCGGGATCACCCGAGCGTCGCCCGTCTCGGCCGGGGTGTGGTTGTGGCCTGCGCCCATGGCGCGAAATATATGCGCAATAGCGCATATATGGCAAGGGTCAGAACCAGCGGCTCCAGAACCGGGTCAGCGCGTTGCCCCAGCCCACCAGCACGTCCGGCACACCGGACAGGTCGAACAGCGACAGCACCAGCCCGAAGAACCACTGGTTGAGCACCGGGGCCAGCAGCAGGAACAGCAAGATGACGAAGCCCCACTGCTTAGCCGGCGCCAACGCGCGCTGGGTGTCGCGGCTCAGATGCGGCTCCAGGGCGTCGTATCCGTCCAGGCCCGGGATGGGCAGCAGGTTGAGCAGCACGGCGGTGAGCTGAAGGAACGCGAGGAAGGCCACGCCGGACCACAGCACGACGTGCCTTGGGTCGAAGAACAACCGCGTCACCACCAGCAGCAGCACCGCGAGCGCGAGGTTGGCCGCCGGGCCGGCAAGGCTGACCAGGGTGCGCCGGGCCGGCGTCATGAACCAGGTCCGCACGTAGACCGCCGCGCCGGGCAGGCCGATTCCGCCCAGCAGGATGACGACCATGGGTAGCGCCAGCGACAACCCGGGATGGGCGTAGCGGCGCGGGTCCAGGGTCAGGTACCCGCGCACGGAGTCATCGTGATCGCCGAACCGCCAGGCGGTCAGCGCGTGCCCGAATTCGTGCAGGCACAGCGACACCAGCCAGCCGGCGATGACGAAGACGAAGACCCCGGCGTAGGCCAGCGGCCGCGCGCTGGCCCCGGCCGACCAGGCCAGCGCGCCGCCGCCGGCCGTCAGCCCGAGCAGGCCTAGAAAGATCGGGCTGGGCCGTACCGATTCGTGTTGGGAGGCAGGGAAGCTCACCGATCGAAACTAGCGGACCAGCAGCCAGCCTTCGATGTGGCGGTAGAACGCCGATCGCCGCGCGGTGCGGGGCGCGAAGACACCGTCGCGCAGCACGGCGACGCCCGTGCTGCCCAGTTGGGCCGCGCGGCCGGTGACCCAGTGGCGCCACGGCCGGCCGACGATCGCCGCGCGCAGCCCCGGCATGGCCAGCGTCGGCTCGATCCACACCCCGGCGACGTCCCCGTCGAACAGCGTGGTGTCGTCGACCACCGCCTCGCCATGGATGGACCGTGCGTCATCCGGCGGCACCCAGCCGGCCCGCCCGACGATCACCGACCCGGTCTCGTCGCGGATCAGCGGCACCCGCCGCGGCACACCACGCCCGGCGCGGCGCGCCGCCCGGCGCCCGGCCGGTAGGCGATAGATCCGGGTCGCGCGGGTGCGCCGGCGCGGCACGTAGGCCACCTCGATGTCGAGGCGCTCGGCACGCAACAGCCGGGTCAGCACAGCAGCCAGCTCGGCGTCGCCGCCCAGCACGACCAGCCGCCGATACGGGCCGATGGCGGCGTCGACGTCGGTTTCGCCGGTGACCCGGTGGGTGTGCATGTCCCGCAGTGGTCGGTAGAGGGGCCGTCCACCGAACACCAGGACCGCGGCGCCCCGATCTCCTTGCGTCACAGCCCATCCAATCACGCACTAGTCAATGTCATTGGCTCCCAACGTCTCTGGCCAGCTGCGCACCGCGACGCCGGAAGTGCTCGTCATAACGACACAGTCACAACATGGTGTCGACTACGAAAGTTGTTGCAACGCTGCCGGTAAACAACCGGATACTTTACTCCTGCCACAGGGCCGACGTTGCGCGGAATCCCGCCACGAGTGGTTGAGGGAACGGAGAACTACCATTCGCCGATTTACCGTCGTCTTGTCAACCGCGCGAACCGCATTGGTCGCGGCGGGTGCCGGCCCCACCCGCCTCCGTTGCTGACGGGGCAGCTCCGCCGCGTCGGCGCCGTGTGGCTTTCAATCGTCCTGCTGTGCAACGGATCTGCGAAGGCCTCGGCCGACGAATCGATCGTGATCGACCTGGTGCGGCATGGGCAGTCGACGGCCAATGCGGCGGCCCTGATCGACACCGCGCCGCCCGGAGCGTCGCTCACCGCGCTTGGTCAGCAGCAGGCTCAGACCGTCGCCGGCGTGCTCGCGGCGAAGGGCCCGGTCGCCGCGATCTTCGCGTCGCAGTTGATCAGGACGCAGCAGACCGCGGCGCCGTTGGCTGCCGCGTTGGGGATGAATGTGCAGGCGTTGCCGGGGCTCAACGAGATCGACGCCGGCGCCTTCAACGGCCAGCCGCAGGTCAGCCTCGGCGGGCTGGCCTACCTGCTGGCACCGGTCGCGTGGATGCTCGGGCTGCGGATCGTGCCGATGCTGGCCTCCGGATCCACCGACGCCAACGGGTACGAGTTCCGCAGGCGTTTCAACGGCGCGCTGCAAACCGTGTACGGCAATGCCGCGACCAACGCGGGCGGCTTCAACGACGTGCTCCAGGCGATGTATGCCAGTGCGGTCGCCAACCCGGTCCGCGCCGCGAACGGCAGGATCACCGAGGTGGCGTTCTCTAGCGAATTCGCCATCGGCGTCGGGACGATGATGACCGTCAGAAACCCCGATCCGTTGCTCCTGCTTTTCGATCCGCTGCCCAACACGGGCATCGTCGTGATCCAGGGCAGCCCCCGCGATGGCTGGACGCTGATCAGCTGGAACGGGAAACCGGTGCACCCGGGTTGGTCGGGCACCAAGAACGCTCGCGGCGCCAACGGCCTGTGCCTGATGTTGGACCCGTCGACCAGGACCGGCGTATGCGCGACCAAACCGCCCGCGACGGCAAGTGCGCCGGTCGCGGCGTCTCCTGGCTTAAGCTGATTTGCCCGGCTCAGTCGGCCACCGGCGGCCCGCGCGGCCGCCAGGCTAGGGTGGGTCACCGGCTGGACCACAATACGCAGGCGAGATCAGGTGGGAGCGTGTCATGCCGGCAATCGTCCTCATCGGCGCCCAATGGGGCGACGAGGGCAAAGGGAAGGCCACCGATTTGCTCGGTGGGCGAGTGCAGTGGGTGGTGCGCTACCAGGGCGGCAACAACGCCGGACACACCGTCGTCTTGCCCACCGGCGAGAATTTCGCGCTGCACCTGATCCCGTCGGGGGTGCTCACCCCCGGCGTCACCAACGTCATCGGCAACGGGGTGGTGGTCGACCCCGGCGTCCTGCTGGACGAGCTCAAGGGCCTCGAGGACCGCGGCGTCGACACCTCCAAACTGCTCATCTCCGCCGACGCGCACCTGCTGTTGCCCTACCACGTCGCCATCGACAAGGTCACCGAGCGCTACATGGGCAACAAGAAGATCGGCACCACCGGCCGCGGCATCGGGCCCTGCTACCAGGACAAGATCGCCCGCATCGGCATCCGGGTCGCCGACGTGCTCGACCGGGAGGTGCTGACGCACAAGGTCGAAGCCGCGCTGGAGCTGAAAAACCAGATCCTGGTCAAGATCTACAACCGCAAGGCGCTCGACCCGCACCAGGTGGTCGAAGCCCTGCTGGAGCAGGCCGAGGGTTTCCGCCACCGCATCGCCGACACCCGGCTGCTGCTCAACACCGCGCTGGAGGCCGGCGAAGCGGTCCTGCTGGAAGGCTCGCAGGGCACCCTGCTCGACGTCGACCACGGCACCTATCCCTATGTGACGTCGTCGAATCCGACGGCCGGCGGCGCCGCCGTGGGGTCGGGCATCGGGCCCACCCGGATCACCGCCGTGCTGGGGATCCTCAAGGCCTACACCACCCGGGTGGGTTCGGGCCCGTTCCCCACCGAGCTGTTCGACGAGTACGGCGAGTACCTGTCGAAGACGGGCGGTGAATTCGGTGTCACCACCGGACGGCGCCGGCGCTGCGGCTGGTTCGACGCCGTCATCGCCCGCTACGCCACCCGGGTCAACGGCATCACCGACTTCTTTCTGACCAAGCTCGACGTGCTGTCCAGCCTGGAGACGGTTCCGGTGTGTGTGGGCTACCGGATCGACGGGGCACGCATCCACGAGATGCCGATGACGCAAAGCGATTTGGCGCGCGCCGAGCCCGTTTACGAGGAGCTGCCCGGTTGGTGGGAGGACATCTCGCACGCCAGGGAATTCGACGATCTGCCTGCCAAGGCGCGCGACTACGTACTGCGACTGGAAGAGCTTGCCGGAGCGCATATTTCGTGCATCGGCGTGGGCCCCGGGCGCGAACAGACCATCGTGCGCCGCGACGTGCTGGCAGCCCGCCCGTGACGGATGCGGCCCAGGATCCCAAAGACCTCGACCCCGAATACGAACACCACGGCGGCTTCCCGGAATACGGGGTGGCCAGCCCGGGCCCGGGCTTCGGGCGGTTCGTGGCGGCCATGCGGCGCTTGCAGGACCTCGCGGTGTCGGCCGACCCCGACGACGACGTGTGGGACGACGCGGCCGACCGTGTCACGGCGCTGACCGAGCTGCTCGGTCCCTTCCAGGCCGCCGTGGAGGGACAGGCGCCCGCCGGGCGCACCCCCGACCTGCCCGGCATGGGCAGCCTGTTGTTGCCGCCGTGGACGCTGACGCGCTACGAGCCCGACGGCTGCGAGATGCAGGGCCGCTTCACCCGGTTTCACGTCGGTGGCAACTACGCGGTGCACGGCGGCGTGCTGCCGCTGCTGTTTGACCACATGTTCGGGATGGTCTCGCACGCCTCGAACCGCCCGATCAGCCGCACGGCGTTCCTGCATGTGGACTACCGCAAGATCACCCCGATCGATGTGCCGCTGGTGGTCCGCGGACGGGTCACCGGCACCGAGGGGCGCAAGGCGTTCGTGTCGGCGGAATTGGTCGACACCGACGGCGCGCTGCTGGCCGAGGCCAACGGCCTGATGGTGCAGTTACTCCCAGGCCAGCCCTAGGCTAGGTGGCCCGCTTCCTCAGCACCCCGCTACGCGGGCCGCATCGTCAGCGGGCGGCTCGACCGGCGCACCACAGGAACCGACCTATCCTTGAGCCGTGACTGACGGCCTGACCGACGGACGGGACGACGAGACGACGGCGCTCGTGGTGCCCCAGCAAGCGCCGGCGCGCGCCGAAGCCCCGCCCGCGGCGCCCGCCGACGGCAGGCCCACGGTGGTGCTGCTGGGTGCCGGCGAGATCGGCCGGGAGCTGGCGATCGACCTGGGGCGCCTCGGGGCGCGGGTGATCGCCGTCGACGCGCGCCCGCACGCGCCCGCCCACGGCGTGGCCGATCAGGCGCTGGTGCTGCCGCTCAGCGACGCCGCCGAGCTGGCCGCGGCGCTGCAACGGCTGCAACCCGACTTCGTGGTGACCGCGACCGACACCGTCGCCGCCGAGGCCCTCGACCGGATCGCCACCGGATCCGGTGCCGAGCACCCCGTGCTGGTGCCCAGCGCTCGCGCCGTGCGCCTGAGCGCGGACCGCGAGGGCCTGCGCCGGTTGGCCGCCGACGAGCTGGGGCTGCCGACCGCGCCGTTCTGGTTCGTCGGGTCGTTGGGCGAACTCGAGGCGGTGGGCGCGCACGCGGGATATCCGCTGTTGGTCAAGCCGGTGGCCGGGCCCAGCGGGTCGGGCCAGTCGGTGGCGGCGCGCCGCGAGGACCTCGGCGCCGCCTGGCAGCGGGCGGTGGGCGGTCATGCGGGCCCCGGCCAGCCCCGGGTGCTGGCCGAAACCGTGGTCGAAGTGGAGTTCTACGTGACGCTGCTGGCGGTGCGCAGCGAAGGCCCGGCGGGCTCGTCGATCGAATTCTGTTCGCCCATCGGTCATCGCGGCTCCGGCGGGCAGGTGCTGGAATCCTGGCAGCCGCAGAAGTTGAGCGCTGCGGCGACCGACGCCGCGAGGTCGATCGCCGCGCGGATCGTCAAGGCACTGGGCGGCCGCGGCGTCTTCGCGGTCGAACTGATGATCAACGGCGACGAGGTGTACTTCGTCGACGTCACCGCACACCCGACCGATAGCGCCTGGGTGACGCTGCGCAGCCAGCGCCTGTCCGCGTTCGAGCTGCAGGCCCGCACGGTCTTGGGCCTGCCGGTGGACACCATGATGGTGTCGCCGGCCGCCACCCGCGCGATCGAGCCGGCCGACTCCCATGACCCCGCCGCGCTCAGCGGCGCGCTGAGCGTGCCCGAAAGCGATCTGCGTGTCCTCGGACGCGGTTACCGGGCCCTGGCCACCGCGCCCGAGGTGACGGCCGCGCGGGAGCGCGCCGGCCAGGTCGCCGGCCGGCTGGCCGCGCCGCAGTCACCCGCCTGAGCGGGCCGGTACTTCGCGCGAATCCACCGCCGCCAAGCGGGTACCGCGTAGGCCTCGATACCATCTCAGGTCAGGTAATCGCTGTGGGTCCGGGGGAATCCGGCCGGGGCTTGAGCGCCCGGGCGCGGATAGTGTGGCTGACAACGCGTACGAAGAACGAGGGATACGAGCATGAGCACAGAGCGCGCACACTCCTACGCGGGCGACATCACGCCGCTGGAGGCATGGAAGCTGCTCAGCGACAACCCCAACGCCGTGCTGGTCGACGTGCGCACCGACGCCGAATGGCGATTCGTCGGTGTGCCCGATCTGTCCAGCCTCGGCCGCGAGGTGTTGTTCCTGGAGTGGAATTCGTCCGACGGACGGCGCAACGAGAATTTCGCCGAGCAATTGCGCGAGCAGGTTGCGTCGGCGCAGGCCGACGCGGAACGCCCGGTGCTGTTCCTGTGTCGCTCGGGAAATCGCTCCATCGGCGCCGCCGAGGTGGCCACCGAGCTGGGCATCACACCGGCCTACAACATCCTGGACGGCTTCGAGGGTCAACTCGACGCCAACGGTCACCGGGGCGAAACCGGTTGGCGGGCCGTCGGATTGCCTTGGAAACAGGGCTGAACAGGGCTGAAACGGCGATGAAACCGGCCGACGACGGCTCCATTCGCACGCCCGCGGCGCTGCCCGACGGAGTCAGCCAGGCGACCATCGGCGTGCGCGGCGGGCTGTTGCGTTCGGGTTTCGACGAGACCGCCGAGGCGATGTATCTGACGTCGGGCTATGTCTACGAGTCCGCGGCGGTGGCGGAGCAGTCGTTCACCGGCGAGGTGGATCACTTCGTCTACTCGCGCTACGGCAACCCGACCGTGACGATGTTCGAGGAGCGGCTGCGCCTGTTGGAAGGGGCGCCCGCGGCCTTCGCCACCGCGAGCGGCATGGCGGCGGTGTTCACCTCGCTGGGGGCGTTGCTGGGGGCGGGGGACCGGCTGGTGGCATCGCGCAGCCTGTTCGGTTCCTGTTTCGTGGTGTGCAACGAGATCCTGCCGCGGTGGGGGGTCGAAACCGTCTTCGTCGACGGTGACGACCTGGCGCAGTGGGAGCAGGCATTGTCGGTGCCCACCACGGCGGTGTTCTTCGAGACGCCGTCGAATCCGATGCAGTCACTGGTGGATATCACCGCGGTGTGCGAGCTTGCCCACGCCGCGGGCGCAAAGGTGGTGCTGGACAATGTTTTTGCCACACCACTTCTGCAGCAGGGCATTCCGCTCGGCGTCGACGTGGTGGTGTATTCCGGCACCAAGCACATCGACGGCCAGGGCCGGGTGCTCGGCGGGGCCATCCTGGGCGACAAGGAGTACATCGACGGCCCGGTGCAGAAGCTGATGCGGCACACCGGCCCGGCGATGAGCGCGTTCAACGCCTGGGTATTGGTGAAAGGGCTTGAGACGCTGGCGGTCCGGGTGGAACACAGCAATTCGTCGGCGTTGCGGATCGCCGAATTCCTGGAGAGCCATCCGGCCGTGAGTTGGGTGCGCTACCCGTATCTGTCCTCGCACCCGCAATACGACTTGGCGAAGCGCCAGATGTCCGGCGGGGGAACGGTGATCACCTTCGCGCTGGACTGCCCGGACAGCGTGGCCAAACAGCGGGCGTTCGAGGTGCTGGACAAGCTGGCGCTGATCGACATCTCGAACAACCTCGGTGACGCCAAATCCCTTGTGACGCATCCCGCGACAACCACACACCGGGCGATGGGCCCGGAGGGGCGCGCGGCGATCGGGCTCGGCGACGGCGTGGTGCGCATCTCCGTCGGGCTGGAGGGCGCCGACGATCTGATCGCCGACATCGACCGGGCGTTGAGTTAGCCGGCCTGTTTTTCGGCGGAGTCGACGTGCTCGGCGGCCGCCAGCGTCCCGTCCTGCGCTTGCCGCTCCAGCCAATCCACCACTGGACGGGCGTAAATCATCTGGCTGGTGATGGCCATCTGGCCGCGGGTGCGGCCGAGGAACGAGATGCCCCAGGCGAACATGGCGGCAATGCGGTTGCGGTGGCCGATCAGGTAGTACAGGTGCAGCACCAGCCACGCCAGCCAGGCGATGAACCCGGCGAACTCCACCTTGCCGACCTGCGCGACGGCGCTGTAGCGCGAGATCAGCGCCATGCTGCCCTTATTGACGTACTTGAACGGCTTGCGTTCGGCGGGGTCGTCGTCGCCCTTGACCGCGCGCTTGATGACGGTCGCCGCGTATTTGGCGCCCTGGATGGCGCCCTGCGCCATGCCGGGGACGCCCGGCACCGACATCAGGTCGCCGACGACAAAGACGTACGGGTGGCCCTTGACGGTGAGGTCGGGTTCGACGATCACCCTTCCGGCGCGGTCGGTTTCGGTTCCGCTGGACTGCTCGGCGAGCATCGCGCCCAGGGAGCTGGCCTGCACCCCCGCCGCCCACACCTTGCACGCGCATTCGATGCGGCGCTCGCCGCCGTCCTGCTCCTTGACCGTGATGCCCATGTAGTCGACCGCGGTCACCATCGCGTTCAGCTGCACCTCGACGTCCATCTTCTCCAGCCGGCGTTGCGCCTTGAGGCCGAGTTTCGGCCCCATCGGCGGCAGCACCGCGGGCGCCGCGTCCAGCAGGATGACGCGGCATTCGCTGGGGGTGATGGTCCGGAAGGCCCCGGCCAGGGTGCGCTCGGCCAGCTGCACGATCTCGCCAGCCAGTTCCACCCCGGTGGGCCCGGCCCCGACCACCACGAAGGTCAGGCGGCGTTTGCGCTCGGCCGGATCCGTGGCGACCTCGGCCGCTTCGAAGGCGCCCAGGATGCGGCCGCGCAACTCCAGGGCGTCGTCGATGCTCTTCATCCCGGGCGCGAAGGCGGCGTATTCGTCGTGGCCGAAGTAGGACTGCTGTGCGCCGGCGGCCACGATCAGGCTGTCGTAGGGCGTCACCGTCTCCATGCCCATCAGGTGGGATGTGACCGTCCTGGCGGTGAGGTCGATGGCCGAGACTTCGCCCCACAGCACCCGGACGTTGCGCTGGCGGCGCAGGATCAGCCTGGTGGTCGGCGCGATGTCGCCCTCGGACAGGATGCCGGTGGCCACCTGATACAGCAGCGGCTGAAAAAGATGCGTGGTGGTCTTCGAGATCACGGTGATGTCGACGTCGGCGCGCTTGAGCGCCTTGGCCGCGGACAGTCCGCCGAAGCCGCTTCCGATGATGACGACACGATGGCGCGACATGCCTGTCCCTTCTGCGTGGGCCTGGGTGTCGATCTTCCCAGCGCATGTCCACCGTACGACGCCACCCCGCAGAAAGGCGAGCATCCGAAGGAACGGCAGCGCCCCGCACGACAGTCACACCTGACCGGCGGGCGCCGTATGACCAGACCCGTTGCAAGGCAACGGGTCTGGAGAACCCCCGGGTGTCGACGCGCGTCAAGGCGCCGCGCACCTACCCGAAATGCTTTGTGTGGTGCAGGATCCCGGCCGGAGTCGCGCCGAGCCAGCGACCCGTGTCGCGGCCCCGGCCGGTCACCCGTTGGTCTTCGCTATGCGAAGTGTTATGCGAACGAAAAGCCACAAATTGCTTTGTGGCTTTTCGGTTACTGAGCTGCTATCCGGTGCAGGTCAAACCGGGTCCGCAGTCGATAACTAGCGGAACCGTACAAGCCGAGGTCATCGGTGCTGCGAAAGCGAGGACCAAGGCGAGGACGATTTTGCCGGTACGACGTGACATAAGAACCCCCTTCGTCTGGGAGACGATTGTCTGATGCCCGACGCGGGCGAGTTTACGCGGTCAACCGCTTGGAGCTAACGGATTTCGTGAATATTGCGGCACGATTCGTCAAACGGATGATTCGGCGTCACGAGCGGTATGCGGCCGCCTTGGCGGCAATGGAATTTCAGCAAAATCCGGCCGCGGCGAGAAATGGAAATATTCTGCGCCGCTATCCCGGCGAGGCTATATTGGAGCGCTATTCAACCGCTGCTCGGGGCCGGTGCGCGCACACTGGATATGAATTCAAAAGCGCGCCCAAACCGGCGGTGTCCGGGTCGCGGCGAAACCGTCGAGCCGACAATTGGTTTCACCGCCGGGCGGCGGCACCCGCGTCGGCCTAGAACGGCCACGCGTTGGCGTCGGTCTTGTACTTGGCGTTGAGGTCGCTGCAGAAGTCGGCGGCGGTGCCGGCCAGCAGGATGTAATACGTCTCGCCACGGCGGCTTTCGTACGACGTGGGCGTGGTCCAGCCGTTGTTGCACATCGCGGCTTCACCGCCCGCCGCCGACCTGCGCCAGTTGGTCTTGGCACAGGCGATCAGGCCGTCGACGTTGGGTGTGGCGCTCTTGGCCGCGACCAACATCGCGCCTCCCCACTGCCCGTCGTTGCGCCGGTAGGCGCGTGCGCCGAATCCGGCGTTGTTGGTCTGGCAGGTCAACGCCCGGCGCAGCAGCGAGAAGGGGCCCGCCAGCTGCTGGTTGGCGACCCCGGCCGCGGCGTTGATGAACTGCGCCGCGTCCGAGCCGTCCACCTCCTGCACCACGTCAGGCTTGCCAAAGCTGAAGAGCTGCTGGGAGATTCCCTGCCCGGCCGTCGAGCCGCCGCCGATGATCGGCCCGCTGCCGCTGGAGGTCATCGCCGGCAGGGCCGCGGCGGGATCGGCGCCCGCCGCGGGCAGGCCGGTGGCGGCGCCCAGGGTCAGCAGCGCGATCGTGCTGCGAAGCCGGCGCGCGGTGAGTTTCATGACCTTTATTTCAGCACGTCCGCGTAGTCGGCGCGGCGGTCGTCGGCAATCAGTCCGGTCAGCAGGTGGCGCGTCTGCAGCGCGATGTACTCATCGAGGCTGTAATTCGTCCCGAAATGCCAGTGCTTGAGCGCCCAGCCGTGGGCGAGCAGCATGACGTCGAACACGGTGAGATCGACGTCGACGTCGCGGAAGGCGCCCCGGGCGATGCCGGCCTCGATCACCGTGCGCAGCGGTGCGGCGGTGGCGATTTCGAGGTCCTTGATCTGCGTGCGACCTGGCCCCCCGAGGGTGCGGCTCTCCCGGTAGGTCAGCACCACGCCGTCGAGGTTCTCGTCGACGATCTCGATATAGCGGCGCACGCCCGCGGTCAGCTGGTCGACGACGTCGTCGCCGGCGGCCGCGATGACCGGTGCCAGTTGGTCGCGGAACGCGTCGAGGATCCGCACGATCGTCGCGAGCAGCAGGTCCTCCTTGCCGCCGAAGTACTTGTAGATCAGGCCGACGGAGACCTTGGCCTCGCGCGCCAGGTCCTGCATGGACATCTGGTGAAACCCGTTGCGGCCCATGACCTTGACCGCGGCGTCGAGCACCTGGCGGCGTCGCGAGTCGGCCCGGGCCGCGCGCACCGCCTCCTCGACGGGCAGCTCGCTGTAGTCGACGGCCATCAGATGCCCAGGTCCTTGGCGATGATCGTCTTCATGATCTCGTTGGTGCCGCCGTAGATGGTTTGGATGCGGGCGTCGACGAAGGCGCGCGCCACGCCGTATTCGCGCATGTAGCCGTAGCCGCCGTGCAACTGCAGGCAGCGGTCGGCGGTGCGCACCTGCAGGTCGGTGGTCCACCACTTGAGCCGCGCGGCGCGCGCGGCGGTCAGCTCGCCGGCCAGGTGCTGGGCCAGGCAGTCGTCGAGATAGGTGCGGGCGATGTCGATTTCGGTGGCCAGTTCGGCGAGGACGAATTGGCTGTTCTGGAAGCTGGCGATCGGTGAGCCGAACGCGGTGCGGTCCCGCACGTAGTCCAGCGTCTGGGCGAGGATGCCTTCCGCTGCGGCCACCGCCCCCACCCCGAGCGCGAGCCGCTCCTGGGGCAGGTTCTTCATCAGCTGGTAGAAGCCCTTGCCCTCGTCCTCGAGCAGATTGGCCCTGGGCACCCGCATGTCGGTGAAGGTGAGCTCGCTGGTGTCCTGGGCGTGCAGGCCGATCTTCTCCAGGTTGCGGCCGCGGGAGAACCCCGGTGTGGTGGGGTCGACGACCAGCAGCGACAGGCCGTGGTGACGGTCCGGCGAGGTGCGCACCGCGACGACGAAGAGGTCGCCGATCTGCCCGTTGGAGATGAAGGTCTTGGCGCCGTTGACGACGTAGTCGTCACCGTCGGGCACCGCCGTCGTGCGGATCCCGGCCAGGTCGCTGCCGGTGCCGGGCTCGGTCATCGCGATGGCGAGCACCGTCTCGCCGGTGACCACGCCGGGCAACCAGCGCCGTTGCTGTTCTGGGGTGGTCAGGTCGGTGAGGTAGGGCAGCACCACGTCGTTTTGCAGCGTGAAGGCGATGGCCTCGGCGGCCGCGCCCGCCCGCTGCAACTCGTCGATGACGATCGCGTTGTAGCGGAAGTCGGCCACGCCCGGGCCGCCGAGGCGCTCGGGTACGGAAAAGCCCAGCAGTCCGAGCTTTCCGGCTTCGATGAACAGCGCGCGATCCCACTGGCCGTCCCGTTCCCACTTCTCGTGATTGGGCACGACCGTCCGGTGCACGAAATCGCGTACCAATTCCCGGAACTGGTGATGCTCGGACGTGTACTCGAGGCGTGCGGCCATGGGTCTGTCGTCAGCGGAAGGCGTCGCTGCCGGTGAACGCCTGGCCGAGGACGAGCTGGTGCATCTCCGGTGTGCCCTCGTAGGTCAGCACCGATTCCAGGTTCACCATGTGCCGGATCACGGGGTATTCCAGCGATATCCCGTTGCCGCCCAATATGGTTCGTGCGGTCCGGCAGATCTTGATCGCTTCGCGGGTGTTGTTGAGTTTGCCGAAGCTGACCTGCTCGGGGCGCAGGCCCACGCTGTCCTTGAGGCGGCCGAGGTGCAGCGAGAGCAGCTGGCCCTTGTGCAGCTCGACCGCCATGTCGACGAGCTTGGCCTGGGTCAGCTGAAATCCGGCGATGGGCCGGCCGAACTGGGTGCGCTGCGTGGCGTAATCCAATGCGGCCTGCCACGCCGAGCGCGCCGCTCCCATGGAGCCCCAGACGATTCCGTACCGGGCCTCGGACAGACAGGACAGCGGCCCGCGCAGCCCCTTGGCCTCGGGCAACATCGCCTCGGCGGGCACCCGCACGTCGTCGAGCACCAACTCGCTGGTAATCGAGGCCCGCAGCGACAGCTTGTGATGAATCGTGTTGGCGGAAAAGCCCGGTGTCTTGGTGGGCACGATGAAGCCGCGAATCCCATCGTCGGTGGTGGCCCACACCACCGCGACGTCGGCCACCGAGCCGTTGGTGATCCACAGCTTGCGGCCGTTGAGCACCCAGTCCGAACCGTCTTGGCGCGCCCGGGTTTTCATCGCGGCGGGATCGGAGCCGACGTCGGGTTCGGTCAACCCGAAGCAGCCGAGCAGCTCACCGGTGGCCATGCCGGGCAGCCATTCCTGCTTCTGCTCCTCGGACCCGAAATTCCAGATCGCGAACATGGCCAGTGAGCCCTGCACCGAGACCATCGACCGGAGGCCGGAGTCGGCGGCCTCCAGCTCCACGCACGCCAGCCCGTAGTGCACGGCCGAGGCGCCGCCGCAGCCGTACCCCTCCAGGTGCATGCCCAGTAGCCCGAGCTGACCGAACCCCTTGGCCAGTTCGCGCACCGGGAGATCGCCGATCTCGAACCACTCCGCCACGTGCGGCAGCACGTTCTCGGCGCAGAATTCCCTGACGGTGTCGCGCACCGCCAGCTCGTCGCTGGATAGCGAGGCGTCGAGGCCGAGCGGGTCGTCGCGGTCGAAGGCGGGCGGTGTCTGAGTGCTCATGTCCTCAGCCTGCCACCGTCGGGCCGCCGGTTACCACCGCCGGACCGGCGGAGTGAATGGGGATTCATTGCTGACGAATCTAGGTTCACCGCGGCTGCGCGGTCAAGGATCATGCGACGTCCCGGTAGTCTCGCTGCATGCTTAGGCTCCGGGGGCCGGCCTGGCTCGCGGTGGATGTCATCGGCGTGCTGGTGTTCTGCGCCGTGGGTCGCCGCAGCCACGACGAAGGTCTCAACATCACCGGCGTCGCCGTGACGGCGTGGCCGTTTCTCACCGGCACCGTCGTCGGGTGGCTCGTCTCCCGCGCGTGGCGCCGGCCGACCGCGGTGGCGCCGACCGGGGTCGTCGTGTGGCTGTGCACGGTGCTCGTCGGCATGCTGTTGCGCAAGGCGACCTCCGCGGGCGTGGCGGCGAGTTTCGTGGTGGTGGCGACGACGGTCACCGCGCTGTTGTTGTTGGGCTGGCGAGTGGCCGCCGGGCTGGCCCTGCGGCGGCGCTCCGGCGTCTGAGGCGACCATGGCGCAGACGGTTGACGTGGCGGTGACCGCAACTTTCGGCGCGGCCGCGCGGGCGGTGGCCACCCACCAGGGCCTGCTGAACGATCCCTTCGCCGAGCCGCTGTTGTGCGCCGTCGGGATCGACTACCTCACCCGCGCGATCACCGATCACGTGTTCGCGGCCGACGAGGGCGACGACCCGGCCATGACGGCGCTGATGGACGCGCTGGCGGCGCACACGCGGTTCGTGGACGAATTCCTGGCCGACGCCGGCCGGGCGGGCATCCGGCAGGTGGTCATCCTGGCGTCGGGCCTCGACACCCGGCCGTACCGGCTGTGGTGGCCCAAGGGCACCACGGTCTACGAGATCGATCGGCCGCAGGTGCTCGACTTCAAAGCCGAGGTGCTGCGCGGGCTGGACGCCACATTGGCCACCCACCGCTGTGCGGTCGGCATCGAGCTGCGCCAGGATTGGCCGGCGGCGCTGCGCCGGGTCGGGTTCGACGCCGCCCAGCCCACGGTCTGGGTCGCCGAGCAGCTGCTCGTCGGCTACCTGCCGCCCGACGAGCAGAACCATGTGCTCGACGCCGTCACCGCCTCGAGCGCCGCCGGTAGCCGGTTCACCGCCGATCACATGCCCACCTGGAATCCGTTGCAGCTCGGGGCCGAGCGTGCATTCGTCGACGGCTGGCGACAGCGCGGTCTGGACGTCGACCTGGCCAGCCTGACCTATCCGGGCGAATACCATTACGTGCCAGAGTATTTGGCGTCCAATGGCTGGGAGACCGCCGGGCGCGGCCTCACCGAACTGCTGGGTGCGCTGGGCCTGGGCAGGCGGCGAAGCGCCGGAGCCGGCGACTCGGAGTTCATCCCGGAATACGTCACCGCGACACGCGTTTGAGCCTTGGTGATGCCGGAATCAACCACGCCCCGCGGCCGACTGCGGTTCGTGTCGGCCACTCACGACGACCCGCTGGCGCAACCGCTGCTGGCCGAACTGGCCGTCGAGTATGCGCAACGGTACGGCGGGACGCCGAGCACCCACCTGACCTGGCTGCCCGTGCCGGAGGCCGAGTTGGCGCCGCCGGATGGCGGACTGCTGATCGGCGTGGTGGACGGCGAGCCGGTGACGGGCGGCGCGTTTCGCCGGTACGACGCCGAGACCGCCGAGCTCAAGCGGATTTGGACCGACGCCAGGCACCGGCGCCGCGGTTACGCCAAGGCGCTGCTGGCGGCGCTGGAGGCCGAAACCCTGGCGCGTGGGTATCGGCGGCTCTACCTGATCACCGGGAACCGGCAGCCGGAGGCCGAGGCGCTCTATGACGCGACGGGATACACCCGGATAACACCGGATCCACTGCCGTCGTGGGGCCCGTTCATTCCGATCGCCTTCGAGAAGTGGCTGGCTTGAGTTGAGTTCGGCGCCCGCGCCGGTCCTCGCCCTCGCCGGTCGAGTGTGAATCGTCGGTTTTCAGTGTGAATCCTTGGCGGCGACACGCCGACAACACCCGCTGTAGGTTCACACTGAAGACCCAGGATTCACGCTCAAAGCCCCGATGCGATCGATTTAGCAACCGGCACAACGCCTCTCCACTACTGAGCCAGCGAGATGGCGCGCGCAGTCGCTTCCCGGATCGGGCCGCGCCACACGTCGCCGTGACCGGGTAGCAGCACCTCGGTGTCCAGCAGGGCCAGCGCGTCCAGGCTGCGCAGCGAGTTCTGCTGGCTGTGGCTGAACACCGCGGGCAGCAGCTGCGGCCCACCCCGACGCAGCAGTGGGTGCCCGGTGATCAGCGCGTCGCCGCTGACCAGCACCCCGTCCACCACGTACGAGCAGTGCCCGCTGGTGTGCCCGGGGGTGAACACCGGCCGCGGGTGCCCCGGCAGCCCGGCGGCCACCTCGGCGGTCAGTGGCCGGGTGGAGGGGATGCCGTCGCGGATCAGGCCGCCGCTGCGCAACACGTGCAGGCCCCACGCCGCCCAGCGCGGCCGCCAAATGCGCAGGGCCACATCGAAAACCGACGCCTGTTCCAGGTATTCGCGTTTGGCGTGGCCCACTTCCTCGGCGTGGCAGTACACGGCGGTGCCGTATTCGTTGGCGAGCCAGATCGCCGAACCCAGGTGGTCGATGTGGGCGTGCGTGAGCAGGACGGCCCGCACGTCACCGGGGCCGTAGCTCAGCTCCCGCAGCGACGACAGCACGTCCTCGCGGTCGCCGGGATATCCGGCGTCGATCAGCAGCACGCCGGTGCCATCGACGACCAGCGTCCAGTTAACGGCCTCGCCCCGGGCGAGGTAGACCGTGTCGGTCACTTGGACGAGGGTTGGCGCCGATCCCATGCCCGCGAGTGTAGAAGCCGGGCGTAGCGGGTCGCGACCGTCAGCACAGGAGCGATCGCAAGCGCGGCGAAGCCGGGCGTAGCGGGTCGCGACCATCAGCACAGGAGTAGAAAGAACGAGTGGCTGAACTGAAACTCGGATACAAAGCGTCCGCTGAACAATTTGCACCGCGCGAGCTCGTCGAACTCGCTGTCGCCGCCGAGGGGCACGGCATGGACAGCGCAACCGTCAGTGACCACTTCCAGCCGTGGCGGCACGAGGGCGGACACGCGCCCTTCTCGCTGGCCTGGATGACCGCGGTCGGCGAGCGCACCAAGAGGCTGGTGCTGGGCACCTCGGTGCTCACCCCGACCTTCCGCTACAACCCCGCCGTCATCGCGCAGGCGTTCGCCACGATGGGATGCCTGTACCCGGACCGCATTTTCCTGGGCGTCGGCACCGGCGAGTCGCTCAACGAGATCGCCACCGGATACGAGGGCGAGTGGCCGGAGTTCAAGGAACGCTATGCCCGGCTGCGCGAATCGGTGCGGCTGATGCGCGAGCTGTGGCTGGGCGACCGGGTGGACTTCGAGGGCGAGTACTACCACACCAAGGGCGCCTCCATCTACGACGTGCCCGAGGGTGGCATCCCGATCTACATCGCCGCGGGCGGTCCCCAGGTGGCCAAGTACGCGGGCCGCGCCGGCGACGGCTTCATCTGCACCTCCGGCAAGGGCGAGGAGCTGTACAAGGACAAGCTGATGCCGGCCATGAAGGAGGGTGCGGAGGCGGCCGGCAAGAATCCCGACGACATCGACCGGATGATCGAAATCAAGATCTCCTACGACACCGACCCGGACAAGGCGCTGGAGAACACCCGGTTCTGGGCGCCGCTGTCGCTGACGGCCGAGCAGAAGACCAGCATTCACGACCCGCTGGAAATGGAGAAGGCCGCCGACGAGCTGCCGATCGAGCAGGTGGCCAAGCGCTGGATCGTGGCGTCGGATCCCGACGAGGCGGTCGAAAAGGTCGGCCAGTACGTGAAATGGGGCCTCAACCACCTGGTGTTCCACGCGCCCGGCCATGACCAGCGCCGGTTCCTGGAGCTCTTCGAGAAGGACCTGGCGCCGCGGTTGCGGCGGCTGGCCTAAGCGGTCTGCGGCGCCGTGCTGCCCGTCCAGTGACAGCGATCTATATCGCGGCCCCCGAGCCGGAGACCGGCAAGTCGACGATCGCGCTGGGGCTGCTGCACCGGTTGACCGCCACGGTCGCCAAAGTCGGTGTGTTCCGCCCGATTACGCGCTCCGACGACGGCGAGGACCGCGACTACATCCTGGAATTGCTGCTGTCGCGGACCACCGCGGGTCTGACCTACGAGCAATGCGTCGGCGTCACCTATGCGCAGCTGCACGCCGACGGTGACGCGGCCATCGCCGCCATCGTCGACGCCTACCACGCGGTGGCCGAGGCGTGCGACGTGGTGGTGATCGTCGGCAGCGACTACACCGACGTGACCCGGCCCGCAGAGCTTTCGACCAACGCGCGCATCGCGGTCAATCTCGGTGCGCCGCTGTTGCTGACGGTCAGTGGCAAGGGGCGCACGGCCGCCGAGGTCGCCAGCGTCGTCGAGGTCTGCCTGGCCGAGCTGGACGCCCAGCACGCCCACACCGCCGCCGTGGTGGCCAACCGCTGTGAGCCGGCCGAGCTGACCGAGGTCGCGCAGGCCCTGCGCAAATTCGCCCAGCGCAGCTACGTGCTGCCCGACGCGCCGCTGCTGTCCGCGCCGACGGTGGCCGAGCTGGAAAAGGCCGTCGGCGGGGCGCCGGTCAGCGGCGAAGAGTCACTGCGCGAACGCGAGGTCACCGGCGTGCTGGTCGCCGGGATGACCGCCGACCACGTCCTGGAACGCCTGCGCGACGGCATGGCGGTCATCACCCCCGGCGACCGCTCGGACGTAGTACTGGCCGTGGCCAGTGCCCATGCGGCCGAAGGCTTTCCGTCGCTGTCGTGCATCGTGCTCAACGGCGGTTTCCAGCTGCATCCGTCCATCGCCGACCTGGTCGCCGGGCTTCGGCTGCGCCTGCCCATCGTCGCCACCGCGCTGGGCACCTACGACACCGCCAGCGCGGCGGCGTCGGCCCGGGGCCGGGTCACCGCGACCTCGCAGCGCAAGATCGACACCGCGCTGGAGTTGATGGACAGCCACGTCGACGTCCCCGATCTGCTTGCCCAGCTTGCGATTCCGATTCCCACCGTGGTCACGCCGCAGATGTTCATTCACCAGCTGACGCTGCAGGCACGCGCGGACCGCAAGCACATCGTGCTACCCGAAGGCGACGACGACCGCATTCTGCAGTCGGCGGGCCGGGTGCTGCAGCGCCGCGTCGCCGACCTGACCATCCTGGGCGACGAAGCCCAAATCCGCCAGCGCGCGGGAGAACTCGGGGTGGACCTGGGCGACGCGACCGTGATCGATCCGCGCAGTAGCCCGCTGCGCGACGAGTTCGCCGACCAGTACGCGCAGTTGCGCAAGGCCAAGGGTGTCACGGTCGAGCAGGCCCGCGAGGCCATGCGCGACGCCACGTATTTCGGCACCATGCTGGTGCAGAACTCCCATGTCGACGGCATGGTGTCCGGCGCCGCGCACACCACGGCGCACACCGTTCGGCCGGCATTCGAGATCATCAAGACGGTCCCGGACGTCTCGACGGTGTCCAGCATCTTCCTGATGTGCCTGCCGGATCGGGTGCTGGCCTACGGTGACTGCGCGATCATCCCGAACCCGACGCCCGAGCAGCTGGCCGACATCGCCATCTCCTCGGCACGCACCGCCGCCCAGTTCGGCATCGAACCGCGGGTGGCGATGCTGTCCTACTCGACCGGCGACTCCGGCACCGGTGCGGACGTCGACAAGGTCAGGACGGCAACGGAATTGGTGCGCAAACGCGACCCCGACCTGCCGGTGGAGGGGCCCATCCAATACGACGCCGCGATCGAACCGTCGGTCGCGGCCACCAAATTGCGGGACTCGCCGGTGGCCGGTCGGGCCACGGTGCTGATCTTCCCCGACCTCAACACCGGCAACAACACCTACAAAGCGGTGCAGCGCAGCGCCGGCGCGCTCGCCATCGGGCCGGTGCTGCAGGGCCTGCGCAAGCCGGTGAACGACCTGTCGCGGGGCGCGCTGGTCGAAGATATCGTCAACACCGTGGCCATCACCGCGATCCAGGCGCAGGGGCGGCCGTGACGGAAACGAGTGGCTCCCGCCTGGTGCTGGTGATCAACTCCGGCTCGTCGTCGCTGAAATACCAAGTGGTCGACCCGGATTCGGGCACAGCCCGGGCGACGGGCCTGGTGGAGCGGATCGGAGAGGAATCGTCGTCGGTTCCCGATCATGACGCCGCGCTGCGCCACGCGTTCGACGCGTTGGCCGATGACGGTATCGACCTGAAGACGAGCGGCATCGTCGCGGTGGGGCACCGAGTGGTGCACGGCGGCAACGCCTTTTATCAGCCCACGCTGCTGGACGACGCGGTGATAGGCCGGCTGCACGAGTTGTCGGAGTTGGCCCCGCTGCACAATCCGCCCGCGCTCAAGGGGATCGAGGTCGCGCGCAAACTGCTGCCCGACATCGCCCACATCGCGGTCTTCGACACCGGATTCTTCCACGACCTGCCGCCGGCGGCAGCCACCTACGCGATCGACCGCGACCTCGCTCAGCGGTATCAGATCCGCCGATACGGGTTCCACGGCACGTCGCACCGCTACGTCAGCGAGCAGGCCGCCGCCTTTCTGGAGCGGCCCGTCGGCGACCTGAAACAGATTGTGCTGCATTTGGGTAACGGTTGCTCCGCCTCGGCGATCGCCGGTTCCCGGCCGTTGGACACCTCGATGGGGCTGACCCCGTTGGAGGGGCTGGTGATGGGTACCCGCAGCGGCGATATCGATCCCAGCGTCGTCGGCTACCTGTCGCACACGGCCGACATGGGCGTCGACGACATCGAGTCCATGCTCAACCAGCGGTCGGGCGTGCTGGGCCTGTCCGGTCAGCGCGACTTTCGCCGGCTGCGGACCATGATCGAATCCGGTGACCAGGCAGCGCAATTGGCCTACAGCGTGTTCACCCACCGGCTGCGCAAGTACGTCGGCGCCTACCTGGCGGTGCTGGGGCACACCGACGTCATCAGCTTCACCGCCGGGATCGGCGAGAACGACGCCGCGGTGCGCCGCGACGCGATGGCCGGCATGGAAGAACTGGGCATCGTGCTCGACGAGCGCCGTAATCTCGGCGGCGGCAAGGGGGCGCGGCAGATCTCGGCCGACGACTCACCGATCGCGGTGCTGGTGATCCCGACCAACGAAGAACTGGCCATCGCCCGCGACTGCGTGAGCGTGCTAGGCGGATAAGTAGCCGATACCGTGCGCTCGGGGCCTGTGCACAGACGCGCCCGCGGACCGCGTTCGACGTGAGATGGTTCGCGACATGAGGCAAGTGCCGTTTATCGGCAGCGAGGAGCTGGCGTCGGGAAGGCTGAGTCGCCACCAGCTGCGGGCGGCCTACCGCGCGGTGTTTCCGAACGTGTACGTGCCCGCACACGTGGAGCCGTCGCTGCGGGTGCGCATCCGCGCGGCCTGGCTGTGGTCGGGCCGCAGGGCGGTCATCGCGGGAGCGGCCGCGGCGGCGCTGCACGGCGCCGAATGGATCCCCGACGGCGTGCCTGTTGAGCTGATCCATCCCAACACCCGTCCCCCGAACGGCGTGTTGACGCATCGGGAAACGCTGTATGCCGGTGAGACTCAGCGCCAGGACGGTCTGCCCGTCACCACACCGGAGCGAACCGCCTTCGACATCGGGCGGCGGGGCGCGGTGCGGTCCGCCGTGGTGCGGCTCGACGCCCTCGCGCACGCAACGGGTTTCAAGGTCGACGACGTGCTGCGGGTCGCGATGGCGCACCCTCGCTCGCCCGGGCTGCGGGCGTTAGAGGCCGCGCTCGAGCTGGTCGACGCGGGTGCACAGTCGCCCCGGGAAAGCTACCTGCGGCTGTTGCTCATCGACGCGGGACTGCCGCGGCCGCAGACCCAGATCCCGGTGCTGGGGGCCGACGGCCTGCCGATCGCCTACCTGGACCTGGGCTGGCCGGACGCCATGGTCGGCGTCGAGTATGACGGCGACCAACACCGCACCGACCGACGCCAGTACGTCAAGGACATTCGCCGGATCGAAACGCTGGAGCGGCTGGGGTGGATCGTCGTCCGGGTCGTCGCGGAGGACCGGCCCGCCGCGATCATCCACCGGGTGCGTGCAGCGTTGACGAAATCGACTGTGAAATAGCGGCTTTCAGTGTGAAACTACGGTGTGGTTTGTCGGCGTGTCGCCGCCCAGGGTTCACACTCAACGCCCACGATTCACACTCGACGGGACGCGGGCCGGATGCCGCGCCCAAACGGGCGCCCAACCGGGCCCCGAGTCGCGCCTAACGCGAACCGCTAGAACGTGCTGGTGGGGCGAACCCGGTTCGCCATGTCCACCAGCGCGTAGCGGTGCCGCTGGGTGGGGGCGACGCGGGCCAGGTTGCGCAGCGCCGCCTCGACGCCGAGCCGCAGCCCGTGCTCGGTGAACGGGAAGCCCAAGATGTGGTTGGTGCTGGCCTTGTTGTCCTCCAGCCAGTCCATCGCGCAGCCGAGCACCAGGGCGCGGATCTGCAGCACGCGGGGCTCGGTGGGCGGCAGCGCCTCCACCCGCCGCGCCGCGTCGCGGATGTCCTCCTCGGTGATCTCGCTCTTGGTGCGGCCGGATAGCAGCGTCACCGCGCTGGTCAGCCGCGCGGTGGTGAAGTGCCGGGAGGTGGCGGGCACCTCGTCCAGCGTGCGCACCGCGGCGGCCCGATCCCCTTCGGCGGACAGTGATCTGGCCAACCCGAACGCCGCCGAGATCACCCCGTCGTTGGTCTTCCACACCGTCTCGTAGAACTTGTGGTCGTCGACGTCGCCGGCCAGCTCGGCGGTGGCGGCCAGCGCCAGCTTGGGCGCCAGCTCGCCGGGGAAGGTGTCCAGCACTTCGGTGAAATGCGTTGTGGCCGAGTCGTAGTCGCCGGTGAGCAGCTCGGCGACGGCCTTGTACCACACCAGCCGCCATTGCCAGCCCACCCGCTCGGCCAGGTCGTCGAGCTTGCGGGTGGCCTTGGCCACGTCGCCCAGGTCCAGCAGCGCGCGGACCTCCATCAGCGGCAGCTCCACCGACTCGGACACCTCCACGCCGTCGGCGTCCAGCGTGCCGTGCCGGGCCGCGCGCAACGAATCGAGCGTCTGCACCGGCTGGGACAACACCGTCGCCTGCAGGACCGGGGCGGCGACGTCGGCCGGATCGACCAGCGGAACCTGCAGTGCCGTAACGATTTCGCGGGCGGTCAGCTTCTCCGAGTGAACCTGGCCGTCCAGGTACACGTCGGTGTGCGCGACCAGCAGGTCCACCCCGAACGTCGAGCGGCTGGGGGAGAAGATCGTCGACAGGCCGGGCCGCGGGATGCCGGTGTCGTGGGCGACCACCTCGCGCAGCACGCCCATCAGCTGGGCCGACATCTCCTCGGTGCTGCCGAACCGGCGCCGCGGGTCGGGGTCGGTGGCGCGGCGCAACAACCGGCGGAAGGAGTCGTAGGTGGTCAACACCGGGTCGTCCTCGGGCAGGCCGTCGACGTAGCGGCCGTTGCGCGTCTGCAAATTCAGCGTCAGCGCGGCCAGTGTGCGGCCCACCGTGTAGATGTCGGTGGCCACCGTCGGCCCCGTCCGCACGATCTCGGGGGCCTGGAATCCCGGTGTGCCGTAGAGGTATCCGAACGAATTGATCCGCGACACCGCGCCCAGGTCGATCAGCTTGAGCTGCTCCTCGGTGCGCATGATGTTCTCCGGCTTCAGGTCGTTGTAGACCAGGCCGATGGAGTGCAGATAGCTCAACGCGGGCAGGATCTCCAGCAGGTAGGCGACGGCCTCGGCGACGGGCAGCTTCTCACCCTTGCCGTGCTTGAGCGGCTGCCCACCGACGTACTCCATGACGATGAGGCCGACCGGATTGTTGTGCTGATCCTTGTGCTCGACGAAGTTGAAGATCTGCACGATCTGCGGGTGGACCACCTCGGCGAGGAACTGTCGTTCGGCCATCGCGATCGCCTGGGCCTCCGCGTCGCCGGAGTGCACCAGACCCTTGAGCACCACCGGCCGGTCGTTGACGTTGTGGTCGACCGCCAGATAGACCCACCCCAGGCCGCCGTGGGCGATGCAGCCCTTGACCTCGTACTGGCCCGCGACGATGTCGCCGGGATTAAGTTGCGGCAGAAAGGAATACGGGCTGCCGCAGGACGGGCACCAGCCCTCCGACGTGCCCTTGGCTTTCTTGCTGGACCGGCCCACCGGTTTTCCGCAGTTCCAGCAGAAGCGCTTGGATTCCGGCACCACCGGATTGGTCATCAGGGCTTCGAGCGGGTCGATGTCGCGTCCGCGCGGGATCTCGACCAGGCCGCCGCCGAGCTGGCGGACCGCGGGCAGCGATCGCGTCGCGACCGTCAAGCGGTCCTGCGGATCGGTGTCCAGGGCGCCCAGCGAGATGTGCGGAAAGTCGTCGTCATCGTCGTCGTCGTCGAAATCGGGACGGAACAGCGCCTGGGTGGCCTGCAGCCGCCCGGTCGCCGCGCCGGTCTGGACGTCGGCCGGCTGGGTGCCCGGGGCCACGTCCGCCACGTCTTCCGGGTCGGATTCCGGCTGCTCGGTTTGCTTGTCCGGCTCGGCCATCAGTCCAGATACCTCGGCGTGGGCGGGGCCGGCGCGGGACCCAGCACCGTCAACCACTTGCGGTACAACGTGTTCCACGTACCGTCCCGGCGGATCCGTTCCAGGGTTCCGTTGACGAACCGCACCAGTCCGGTGTTGTTCAGGTTGACCCCGATGCCATAGGGCTGGGTGGCCATGTTGGGCCCGACGATGTGCAGATACGGATCCTCTTCGACCAGCCCGGCCAGGATCGAGTCATCCGTGCTGACCGCGTCGATCTCGCGCTGCTGCATCGCCACCAGGCAGTCGGCCCAGTTGACCACCGACACCACGACCGGCGGCGGATCGATCTGCTGGATGCGGTGCAGCGACGTCGTGCCCTTGGCGACGCAGACGCGCTTGCCGGACAGGTCGGAGACCTTGACGATCGACGAGTCGCGCGGGGCCAGGATGCGCTGGTTGGCGTCGAGGTAGACGGTCGAGAAGTTCACCAGCTTGCGCCGGTCGCAGGTGATGGTCATGGTCTTCACCACGATGTCGACCTCGGAGTTCTGCAGCGCGGTGACCCGCTCGTCCGACGACAGGATCCGGTACTCGACGTGCGAGGGCGCCCCGAAGATGTCGCGCGCGATCTCGCCGGCGATGTCGACGTCGAAACCGGTGATCTCGCCGGTGATTGGATCGCGGAAGCTGAACAGGTTGCTGCCGATGTCGAGGCCGACGATCAGCCGGCCGCGGGCGCGGATGTCGGCGACGGCGGCGTCGGCCTCCGCCTTGGTGGGGAAGGGCCGCAGGCTGGCGGTGAGGTCGCAGTTCTGGTTCGGGCCGTCGGGCGGCAGCCGCAGCTCGGGCGGCAACTGCTCCATGCCGACCGGTGTCGGCGGCGGCAACGTCGGCACGCTGGCCACCCGCAACGACTCCGTGTGCCCGCAACCCGCCAGCACCACCACCGCGGCGGTCGCGGCGCCCGCCCGGCGAAGCATCCGCAGGCCGAGCATCATCGATACTCTTTCAGCCTCGGCCACAGGCCCAGCGCCACCGCGATGGCGGCGCCGAGGCTGAGCACCACGCCACCCACCTGGGCGCCGGACAGTCCGCTGCGCGCGTTGATGACGTCGTTGCGCAGCGTGATGCGGCCCTGATCCATGGCCTTGACCAGCTCGTCTTCCAGCTTGTCGAACGCGGGGGTCGAGTCTTCCTCGCTGCTGCCCAGCGCCACCTGCGTCGCGGCCCGGTAGTTACCCACCGAGATGTAGGAGGTGATCCGGTCGTTGGCCTGCCGCCAGCGCAGCAACAGCTGGTCGGCGCCCTCGAGGTCCGGCTTGTCGACGGCGTCGCTGCGGGACATGTACTGGTCGAGCTGGCGGTGCATGGAATCGATGCGCTGGTAGAAGGATTGCTTGCGTTTCTCCTCGTCGCCGCGGCGGATCAGCGACAGGGTTTCGTCGGCGCGCGCCTGCTGGGCGGTGATCGCGACGTTGGTGACGGTCTTGAGGGATTCCGCGGCAGTGTCCTTCGCGCTACGACTGGCCGTCGTAGAAATGGTCAGCGCAGTTCCAACCCAAACCACCATGACGAGAATAGCGAGTGCGCCCACCACCAGGCCCGGGTTGATTCGGCGGCGGGTGCGCCGCGCCAGCCAGCGGTGCGAGAACGCGCCGAAGATCACGGTGGCGCCGACCACCATGATCACCGGGGCCGGGATCTGCGTCGACGCGGTGGTTTCCGCGTCCACCCGCTCCGACGTCGCCTGATACAGCCGCGCCGCGTCGGGCAGGATCGTCGACTGCATCAGGCCCGAAGCCTCCGACAGGTACGACGAGCCGACGGGATTGCCCTCCCGGTTGTTGGTCCGGGCGATTTCTATCAGGCCGGTGTAGACGGCCAGCTCGGCGTTGATCCGGCCCAACAGCTGCACCAGCGGTTCGTCGGTGAGCCCGCTCGAGGCCCGGGTCACGGCGACGGACGCGTCGGTGATGGCCTGCTCGTAGCGCTGGCGCACCGGCTGTGGTTCCGCCTCGGCGATGAACGCGGTCGCCGCCGCGGCGTCGGCCACCGACAGGGTGGTGTAGAGCCGGCCGGCGGCGAACGACAGCGGCTCGGTGTGGTTGAGCACCGTGGTCAGCACCTGCTGCCGGTGGTTGATGGTGGTCGAGGTGGCGAAGGCGCTGATGCCGCCGAGCGCGGCCAGCACGATGCCGATGGTCAAGATGCGCCCCGGCGTCGTGGAGATGAACCACCAGCGGGGATGAGCCGGTTCGGCCGGCGACCGCGATCCCTGCGGCTCGGTCGACGGGTGTGCCAGCTCAACCGTCACGTTTGATCAGCCCTCATCTCTCGGCCACTCGATTTCGCTGCACGGACCTCTATAAGCGAAGTCTAAGAGCATGTTCGGGTGGATGGGTGGAGGCAGACGCAATTGGCGACGCCCCAACCAAGTCTGCATATCCTGAATCGGTGCAGGGCGACGGTGACGGTTGGGTGATCTCCGACAGCGGCGCCCATTACTGGGGCCGGTACGGCGCGGCGGGTTTGCTGCTGCGGGCCCCGCAGTCCGACGGTACGCCCGCGGTGCTGCTGCAGCATCGCGCCGTGTGGAGCCATCAGGGCGGCACCTGGGGACTGCCGGGCGGCGCCCGGGACAGCCACGAAACGCCGGAGGAGACGGCGGTCCGCGAGGCGAACGAGGAGGCCGGGCTGCTCGGCGAGCGGCTGGCGGTGCGCGCCACGGTGGTCACGGCCGAGGTCGCCGGCATCGCCGGCACGCAGTGGAGCTACACCACCGTGATCGCCGACGCCGACGAGTTGCTGCACACCGTGCCCAACCGGGAAAGCGCCGAGATGCGCTGGGTCGCCGAAAACGAGGTGGCCGACCTGCCGCTGCACCCGGGCTTCGCGGCCAGCTGGCAGCGGCTGCGCACCGCGCCGGCGGTGCTGCCGCTGGGCGACGGCGACGAGCGACGGCGATACCTGCCGCGCACGATCGAGATCGAGACCGGCGTCTTCGTCTGGTGCATGCCCGGGCCCCCGTCGGAGGCCGACCGGGCGCCCTCGCAGCTGGCCCGCCGGATCAGCGCGCTGCTGCCAGCGCCGAACTGAGCCGCGTGGCCGCGGCCCGCGGCTCGGCGGCCGCGGTGATCGCACGCACCACCACGATGCGCCGGGCGCCGGCGTCGAGCACCTCGGGCAGCCGGCGCTCGTCGATGCCGCCGATGGCGAACCATGGTTTGTCGGTTCCCAGCCCGGCGGCCACCTTCACCAGCGGCAGGCCCGGCGCCGCGCGGTCCGGTTTGGTAGGCGTGGGCCAGCACGGCCCGACGCAGAAGTAGTCCGCTTCGCTGCGCGCGGCCGCGGCGGCCTGATCGGCGCTGTGGGTGGACGAGCCGAGCAGCACGTCCGGCCCGACGATGTCGCGCGCGATCGCCAGCGGCAGGTCGCCCTGGCCGAGGTGCAGCACGTCGGCCCCGGCCGCGCGGGCGATGTCGGCGCGGTCGTTGACGGCGAACAGGGCGCCGTGCCGGCGTGCCGCGGCGGCCAGGACCTGACACGCCGCCAGCTCCTCACGCGCCTCCAGCGGGCCGAACCGCTGCTCACCGGCCGAACCCTTGTCGCGCAGCTGGATGATGTCCACGCCGCCGGCCAGGGCGGCGTCGGCGAATTCGGCCAAATCGCCGCGCTCACGGCGCGCGTCGGTGCACAGATAGAGTCGCGCCGCGGCCAGCCGGGCAAGAGGTTGATGCACACCGAGACGCTAGCGCGCTAGCGTGGAGCCGAAGAGAACCACCAGACACGGGAGTCCCGGGTAGTCGAGGCGACTGCGGGGCTGAGAGTGGGCACAGCCGGAGCCACCCGGACCTGCCCTTACCGTCACACCTGATCCGGATCATGCCGGCGAAGGGAGGCTCGAGAATGACCGGGATGCCCCCGGGACCCCCATCGGGGTACCTAGCCGTCATCGGCGGCGGCGTCATCGGGCTGGCGGTGGCGCGCCGCGCCGCGCAGGCCGGCTGGTCGGTGCGGGTGCATCGCAGCGACCACCAGGGCGCATCCTGGGTGGCCGGCGGCATGCTGGCGCCGCACAGCGAAGGCTGGCCCGGCGAGGAGCGGTTGCTGCGGCTGGGGCTGGAATCGCTGCGGCTGTGGCGCGAGGGCGGTTTCACCGACGGGCTGCCGCCCGGGGTGGTCACCGCGCGCGAGTCGCTGGTGGTGGCCGTCGACCGCGCCGACGTCGCCGACCTGCGCACCGTCGCGGACTGGTTGTCCGGCCAGGGGCACCCGGTGGTCTGGGAATCGGCGGCCCGCGACGTCGAACCGCTGCTGGCGCAGGGCATCAGGCACGGCTTCCGGGCGCCCACCGAACTGGCCGTGGACAACCGCGCGGTGCTCGACGCGCTGGCCGCCGAGTGTGAGCGCCTCGGGGTGCGGTGGGCGCCGGCGGTGCACGAGCTGTCGCGCGTCGAGGCCGACGCGGTGGTGATCGCCAACGGCATCGACGCGCCGGCGTTGTGGCCGGGCCTGCCGGTGCGCCCGGTGAAGGGCGAGGTGCTGCGGCTGCGGTGGCGCAAGGGTTGTATGCCGTTGCCGCGGCGGGTGATTCGCGCCCGGGTGCACGGACGGCAGGTGTACCTGGTGCCCCGCGCGGACGGAGTGGTCGTCGGCGCCACCCAGTACGAGCACGGGCGCGACACGGCCCCGGTCGTGTCGGGGGTGCGCGACCTGCTCGACGACGCGTGCGCGGTGCTGCCGGCGCTGGGCGAATACGAGTTGGCCGAATGCGCCGCCGGGCTGCGCCCGATGACCCCTGACAATCTGCCGTTGGTGCATCGCCTGGATGCGCGGACGCTGGTCGCCGCGGGCCACGGCCGGTCGGGATTCCTGTTGGCGCCCTGGACGGCAGAACAGATCGTGTCCGAACTGGCCCCGGTGGGAGCACACCCATGATCGTTCTGGTCAACGAACAGAAGGTCGACGTCGACGCGCCCATCACGGTCGCCGCGTTACTGCAGTCCCTGGGGTTCCCGGACCGCGGGGTGGCGGTGGCCATGGATGACACGGTGCTGCCGCGATCCCGTTGGGCCACCGAGCTATTCGACGGTGCCCGGCTCGAGGTGGTGACGGCGGTGCAAGGTGGCTAAATCCGAGATGCCCAAGCTGACCATCGGAGACCGCAGCTTCGCGTCGCGGCTCATCATGGGGACTGGCGGCGCGAGCAACCTGGCGGTGCTCGAAGAGGCGCTGGTGGCCTCGGGCACCGAACTGACCACCGTCGCGATCCGCCGCGTCGACGCCGAGGGCGGCACCGGATTGCTCGATCTGCTCAACCGGCTGGGCATCACGCCGCTGCCCAACACCGCGGGATGCCGCGGCGCGGCCGAGGCGGTGCTCACCGCACAGTTGGCGCGCGAGGCGCTGAACACCAACTGGATCAAGCTCGAGGTGATCGCCGACGAACGCACGCTGCTGCCCGACGCGGTCGAATTGGTGCGGGCCGCAGAGCAATTGGTCGACGACGGATTCGTCGTGCTGCCCTATACCAACGACGATCCGGTGCTGGCGCGCCGGCTCGAGGACGTCGGCTGCGCGGCCGTCATGCCGCTGGGTTCGCCGATCGGCACCGGCCTGGGCATCACCAACCCGCACAACATCGAGATGATCGTCGCCGGGGCCGGCGTTCCGGTGGTGCTCGACGCCGGCATCGGAACCGCCAGCGATGCCGCGCTGGCGATGGAATTGGGTTGCGACGCCGTACTTCTGGCGACCGCGGTGACCCGGGCCGCCGATCCGGCGGCGATGGCCGCCGCGATGGCCGCCGCGGTCACGGCCGGGTATCTGGCCCGCCGCGCCGGACGGATCCCGAAGCGGTTCTGGGCGCAGGCTTCCAGCCCCAGCCTAAGTCAATGAATCGTTATGTGGCGCTGGGCAGTTCGATGGCCGCGGGCCCGGGCATCCGTCCCCGCGCGGCAGGGGCTCCGCGATGGTCGGGTCGATCCGCACGCAACTACGCCCACCTGATCGCGCAGCGTCACGGCTACGACCTGGTCGACGTCACCTTCTCCGGGGCGACCACCGCCCACGTGCTCGCCGAAAGCCAGCGCGGGGCGCCACCCCAGATCGCCGCGCTGGACGGCACCGAAAGTCTGGTCACCGTCACCATCGGCGGCAACGACGTCGGCTACATCCCGCTGCTGATGGCGGCGTCGCTACCGCGGGCACTGCGGCACCTGCCGTTGCTGGGGGACCGCATCACCGAACTGCTGGACCGCCAAGCGCGAGATGCGGCCTTGGACGCGGTGTTTGAATCGCTGTGCGCGGTCGGCCGGGAAGTGCGCCACCGGTCCGCGGGGGCACGGATATTCTTCGTCGACTACCTGACGATGCTGCCGCCGCCGGGTGTGCCGGCCGCGCCGCTGTCGAGCGCCGACGCCGACCTGGGTCGCCACGTGGCCGCGGCGCTGGAGACGATGACGGCCGATGCCGCCGCGGCGACCGGCTGCGGACTCATCCGCGCCGCCGCGGCCAGCCGGGAGCACCACGCATGGTCGGCAGAGCCCTGGACGACGCTGCCGACCCGCTTGGGTGTGTCACTGCCCGGACGCCCCGCTCCGTTGCACCCGAACGCCGACGGGATGCGTGCGGTAGCGGATTTGGTTGCGGCCGCGCTCTAAGCGTCAGCCGTTGGTGCGCCACCACTGGTAGAGCGCGTTGACATCGGAGTTGGCCGACGTGAGATGTCCCAACACGTTTTTGGCGTCGGTGGTCCAGGTCAGCGTCGCGTAGTTCTTGTAGGTGCCGCAGGCGATCTGGCCGCCCGTCTGGCCGTTCTGCTTCCAGGTTCCCGGTGACTGCCCGGCGTCCCCGCACGCGGCCAGGGACACGTCCTTGATCGTGGAACTGAACGCGGAGCCCAGGTTCGTGCTGTTGGAGAAGAGCGCGTAGACACCCGATCCCGGTCCGCTGGAGTCGGGGCTTTGCCCGCACACCAGTTCGGCCAGCTCGCCTGCCTCGGTCAGCTCTTGGGACTTGCAGTTGTTCAGGCCGTAACCCTTCGACAGCGAGGCGGCCAGCGTGTTCAGGTCCGCCGCGTTACCCGTGTTGGGTTCGGCGCTTGCGGTGGCACAACCCGCGAAAGCCAAACTGCCCGTAAAGGCTGTGGCCGACACGACTCGCAGCGCGGTGTTGAGATGTGACATTTTCCTGACTCCCTGCGGTTGATGGAAATAAAGAGGGGCGAACGTCTCTCGGTCATCTGTTCTTGAATCGGTTGCGGCCCTTCGCCGAATCTCACCCGTTGGCGCGCCACCACCGGTAGAGCGCGGCCACGTCGGTGTTGGACGCGCGCAGGTAGCTCAGCGTGTTCTTGGCGTCGGTGGTCCAGATGATCTCGGCGCCGTTGCGGTACGTGCCGCAGGCCGCCTGACCGGCGCTGTCGGCGGCGCCGTCCTTGTGCCAGGTCGACGGCGACTGGGTGGCGTCCCCGCAGGGGGTCAGGACGTCCTCTTTGATGGTGGCCTTAAACGAGGTGGCCAAGTTGGCGGCGTTGGTGAACAGGACGTACTTGGCCTGAACCGGGCCGCTCGGGTCGGGACTCTGCCCGCAGGTGAGTACCGCCAGTTGCGTGCTGCGGTCGATGTTTCCGGCGGTGCAGTTGTTCAGGCCGTAGCCCTTCGACAGCGAGGCCGCAAGCGCGTTGATATCCGACGGGTTGCCGGTGGTGGCCGGGTCCGCGCTCGCAGTGACGCCGCCCGCTAAGGCCGAACCGGCCATGAGGGCCGTTAAGACCGCTGCCCTCAGCACGTTGCTGAAATCAGACATGAATGGCTCCTTAACGGCGGCTTCTAAACACGGATAGTAGGTCTATGTCGTGGTAAAGCAATACGTTCCGCAGGCAATTGTCTGTGTAGGCATCCTTCGTCGGCTCAACGGGCAGAGGCCCAGGAAAATGATAGTGCCGCGCGGCTTGCGCCGCCCGCTGGCGAATTATGTTGAGTCCGGCGGTAATCGAGCCGCCCGGTGAATGCGGTGGCGTCTCCGGCGCGTTGCGCCCGGCCCGGCCTAAACCAGATTTTGCATTGCTAGTGCCGATCAGAGTCCGCTCGGGTATGGTTAGACCGCTTTACGTCAGCTAACTTCTCTGGACTGGAGAATCCATGACACAACCCCCTCCTCCGCCGCCCAATTACCCGCCGCCGTCTCCCGGTTACCCGCCGCAGCAGCCGGCCGGCGAAGCGCCGAATAACTATCTGGTGTGGTCGATTCTGGCGACCCTGTTCTGCTGTCTTCCCTTCGGAATCGTGGCGATAGTCAAGTCGAGCCAGGTCAATGGGTTGTGGGCGCAGGGACGTTATGCCGAGGCGCAGGCGTCCGCCGAAAGTGCCAAGAAATGGGTGATCTGGTCGGTAGCCATCGGCATCGTGGTGGGCATCATCTACGGCATTTTGATGGCGGTCGGCGCGCTCAACACGGACACCAACGCGGCACTCGCCGCGATGTTCTAAAGGTTCTAGAGTTCGATCATGGTGACCCGCTGGGGGGCGGCGCACGCGAGCTTGGGTGCGCCACTGGTCGTGGCCGCATCCACGACGCTGATGTGCGCCGCCATCTGGGCGGGTGACCCGACCACACCGAACGGTCCGCTGCCGGTCTGCCCCACCAAGGCGTTGTTGGGGATCGACTGTCCCGGCTGCGGCAGCTTGCGGATGGTGTATTCGCTCTTGCACGGCAACCTGTTGGCGGCCGCCAGGTTCAACGCGTTGGGCCTGGCGGCTGTCGCGCTGCTGGCGTGGGCCTACTTCTCCTGGACCTACGGGCGCCTGGTGGGCCGGCGCATCCGCAGCTGGCAGCACCGGCGCTGGGCCGCCGCCGTGACGCTGTCGCTGGTGCTGGCCTGGTTCGTGGTGCGCAACATCCCCTTTGCGCCCTTCAGCGCACTGCATGTCTGATACCGCCGTGTCCTGATCCGGGCCGGTTCGGCAGCGGTCTAACCTGGGGCGCGATGGTGAACAAATCCACGACGATTCCGGCGATGCTGGCCGTGATCGCCCTGACCGCGTTCTCGACCGGCTGCTCGCATCGGTCGTCCGACTCGCAGCAAACGCACCCCGGCGCGGCCGAATTCGCCGCCGGCCTGCGCGACAAGGTCACCACCGACGCGATGATGGCCCACCTGACCAAGCTGCAAGACATCGCCAACGCCAACAACGGCACCCGGGCGGTGGGCACGCCCGGCTACGAGGCCAGCGTCGACTATGTGGTGAACGTCTTGCGCGGCAGCGGATTTGACGTGCAGACCCCGGAATTCTCGGCGCGCGTGTTCCACGCCGAGAAGCCGGAGCTCACCGTCGGCGGCAAGTCGGTGGAGGCGCACGCGCTGGACTTCAGCCTGGGCACCCCGCCGGCCGGCGTGAGCGGGCCGCTCCTCGCCGCACCGCCGGACAACTTGGGTTGCGCGGCCGCCGACTACGCCGCCCTGCCGCTGCAGGGCGCCGTGGTGCTGGTGGACCGCGGCACCTGCCCGTTCGCACAGAAGGAAAACGCCGCGGCACAGCGCGGCGCCGTGGCGATGATCATCGCCGACAACGTCGACGAACAACAGATGGGCGGCACGCTCGGCCCGACCACCGAGGTGAAGATTCCGGTGCTGAGCGTCACCAAGTCGGTGGGGGTGCAGCTGCGCGGCCAGCCCGGCCCCACCACCATCAAACTCAACGCGAGCGTCCAAAGCTTCCGCGCCCGCAACGTGATTGCGCAGACCAAGACCGGGTCGGCGACCGACGTGGTGATGGCCGGGGCCCACTTGGACAGCGTTCCCGACGGGCCGGGCATCAACGACAACGGATCGGGCGTGGCCGCGGTGCTGGAAACCGCTGTGCGACTGGGGAATTCACCACCGGTGCGCAACGCGCTGCGGTTCGGCTTCTGGGGTGCCGAGGAACTCGGACTGATCGGGTCGCGCAACTACGTCGAGTCGCTGGACCTGACGGCGCTGAAAAACCTTGCGCTGTACCTCAATTTCGACATGCTCGCATCGCCGAACCCCGGTTATTTCACCTACGACGGCGACCAATCGCTGCCCGCGGACGCGCGAGGCCAGCCGGTGGTGCCGGAGGGCTCGGCCGGTATCGAGCGCACGCTGGTCGCCTACCTGAAGTCGGCCGGCAAGACCGCGCAGGACACCTCGTTCGACGGCCGGTCGGACTACGACGGGTTCACCCTGGCGGGCGTCCCCGCCGGCGGCCTGTTCTCGGGGGCGGAGGGGAAGATGTCCGCCGACCAGGCCAAGTTGTGGGGCGGCGCCGCCGATCAACCGTTCGACCCCAACTACCACCAGAAGACCGACACCCTCGACCACATCGACCGCACCGCACTGGGAATCAACGGCGGTGGTGTGGCCTACGCGATGGGTCTGTACGCGCAGGACCTCGGCGGGCACAACGGCGTCCCCGCCATGGCGGACCGGGTCCGGCACGTGCTCGCCAAGTCATGATGTCCCGGCTGGTCGCGACGCTGCTGCTGCTCGCCGCGCTGGTGGCCGGGTGTTCGGACACCCGGCCGGGGCAGCCGACGGCCACCCCGGACCTAGCGCACAGCTTGGCCAAACGGGTGAACGTCGAGGGCCTGCTGACCCATCTGCGCGCCCTGCAGAACATCGCCAACGCCAACGGCGGCAACCGCGCAGACGGCACACCCGGCTTCAACGCCACCGTGGACTACGTGGCTAAGACACTGCGAGACAAGGGTTTCGACGTACAGACGCCGCAGTTCGACCGGCTCTACACCGTGTCGTTGGGTAAGCCGGCGCTGACCGTTGCGGGTCGTACCTATTCGGTCGACCAGGCCTCGCTGCTGGTCCAAACGCCACCCGGCGGACTGACCGGCCAGCCGGTCCGGCCGGCCCAGCCCTCGGGCTGCGCGGCCACCGATTACCCGTCGCCCCTGCCCAAAGGGGCGATCGCCGTCGTCGACGACGCGCACTGTTCGGTGGTCGACAAACAGAACAGCGCGGTGGCCAAGGGCGCCAGCGCACTGATCGTGCTCAGTTCACCCACCGGGCGCGGCGCGCCGCCCACCCTGTTCACCCCCGGCTACTTCAAGCAGCTGACCGTGCCGGTCGCCGTATTGGGCGCCTACGGCGCCGCCGCGCTGTCCGGCTCCACGGCACCGGTACGCCTGGTGCTGGATGCGCAGAACGTCAACATCACTTCGCGAAACGTCGTGGCGCAGACCAAGACCGGGTCGGCCCACGACGTCGTCGTGGTCGGAGCCCACCTGGACGGCTCCCGCGCCGGGCCCGGGATCAACGACGACGGCTCCGGGGTGGCCGCCGTTTTGGAGACGGCGCTGCAACTGGGCCCGCTCGCCCCGGTCACCAACGCGGTGCGGTTCGTGTTCTGGGGAGCCGACGAGGACGGCCGCAACGGCGTCATGGACTACGTGTTCGGCATGGACCGCGACCAACTCAACGACATCGCGCTCTACCTGAACTTCACCATGCTGGGGTCGCCGAACGCGGGATTCTTCACCGACGACGGCGATCAGTCCGGCCCGCCCTCACCCAACGTCTCGGCCGCGGACGTGCCCGAGGGATCGGCCGGCATCGAACGCATGCTGGCCGGTTATCTGAACCTCGCCGGCAAGCGTCCCGCCGACCTGCCGTTGGATACCAGGGCCGACTACCACCCGTTCATGGTGGCCGGCGTGCCGGTCGGCGGCATGACCACCGGCGCCTCGCAGCCGAAAAGCCCCGTGCAGGCCCGGTTATGGGGTGGTCAGGCCGGCGTGGCGTTCGATCCCAACTTCCAGAGCCCTCGTGACACCGTCGACAACATCAACCGGGAAGCGTTGGCGGTCATGGGTTCTGGCGTCGGGTTCGTCGTCGGCAGCTACGCGGAATCCATCGGCGGGGTCAATGGCGTGCCGCCGCACAACAAGAGGCACCGCACCCGGGTGCCCTGAACCGCGACCGCCCACCGTTTAGCATGTCGGTGACACCCGTCGGCATCGCAGGGCAGGGGAGCGCATGGTCCAGATTCACGTAGAGCGCACCGTCGCGGCGGCGCCGCAACGCGTCTTCGATTGGCTGACCGACCCGGCCAACCTGACCACCGCTCCGTTGCTGCTCAGGGCCGGCTGGGCCGACGGCTCGTCGGGCCCAGGCGTGGGGGCAGTGCGCGAAGTGACGGGGCTGGGCGTGTGGTTGCGCGAACGGATCACCGCCTACGAGCCGCCGCACAACTACTCCTACCTCGTCGTCCGCTCGATACCCGCCTCGAATCACGAGGGCGGGACCGTGACGATCACTTCGTCGGGCGACGGCGCGCACGTCGACTGGGAGACCGCCTACACGGTTCCGGCCAGCGGGGGCGGCAAGGTGACCGAGGCGGTCACGTCGCCGCTGTTCCGCTGGACCTTCCGCGCCATCCTCGACCACTGCGCACGGGCGCTGGAACGCTAGCGGCATCGGTTGCCGCGTTCGTGTCGACGTTTGCTGGGTCGCCCGATTCCTGCTGCCCGTTATGGTCGATGCCTCTAGGATGAGTTTCCTTGATGCTGCGTCGTAGCCGGTCGGGATGAGGTTGGTCATGAAAAGCCATGCGCTCAGGTCGGCCCTCGTGTGGGCGGCGGCGGCACTCCTGGTGGCCGGCTGCACGACCTTCGTCGACGGACGCGCGCTGTCGATGCTCAACGATCCGTTTCTGGTCGGGGGGCTGCCCGCGACCAACGGACCCAGCGGGATCCGTTCGAACGCGCCCAGTCCCACCGGCAAGGTGCTCAACACCGACAACGGCCCCATCGACACACTCGCACTGCTGTCGGTCAACGACATCGAGGACTACTGGAAGTCGGTGTATGACCAATCGCTGCAGGGCAAGTTCGTTCCGCTCAGCAAGATGGTGTCCTACAACTCCACCGATCCCAGCAGCCCGATCGTGTGCCACAACGACACCTACAAGCTCGTCAACGCCTTCTACACCGGCAAGTGCAACCTGATCGCCTGGGACCGCGGCGTATTCATGCCCATGGCGCAGAAGTATTTCGGTGACATGTCCGTCACCGGCGTGCTGGCACACGAATTCGGGCACGCGCTGCAACAGATGGCGAAGCTGGTGACCAGACGCGACGCGACCATCGTCCGCGAGCAGCAGGCCGACTGCTTCGCGGGCGTCTATCTGTACTGGGTCGCCGACGGCAAGTCGCCGCGCTTCACGCTGAGCACCGCCGACGGGCTCGACCACGTGCTGGCCGGGATCATCACCACGCGGGACCCCGTCATGGACAGCGAGACCGAGAACGACGACGCCCACGGGTCGGCCCTGGACCGGATCAGCGCCTTTCAAATGGGATTCCTCAACGGCGCCTCGGCCTGTGCGGCGATCAACCGCAAGGAGATCGAGAAGCGCCGCGGCGACCTGCCGAACGCCCTGCGGGTCGACTCCAGCACCGGCGCACCCGAAACCGGCGAGGTGCCCATCAACCAGGACACCTTGTCGAATCTCATGGAGCTGCTGCGAAAGATCTTCGCCCCGGCCAGCCCGCCGGCGCTGTCCTACCAGCCGGCCGACTGCCCGGACGCCAAGGCCACCCCGCCGGCGTCCTACTGCCCGGGCACCAACACCATCGTGGTCGACCTGCCTGGCCTCGCCGCCATGGGCACGCTCGCCGACGAGAAGCAACAGACCCTGCCGCAGGGCGACGACACCGCGCTGTCGGTGGTGATGTCGAGATACGCGCTGGCCGTGCAGCATGAACGTGGCCTGCCGATGCAGAGCCCGTGGACCGCGCTGCGCACCGCGTGCCTGACCGGTGTGGTGCACCGCAAGATGGCCGAGCCGATCGACCTGCCCTCGCACAACCAATTGTTGCTGACCGCAGGCGATCTCGATGAGGCCGTCGCCGGCTTGCTCACCAACCATCTGGTCGCCAGCGACGCGGACGGCACCAGTGTGCCGGCCGGATTCACCCGGATCGCTGCGTTCCGCGGCGGCGTGACGGGCAACGCGGACGCCTGTTACTCGCGCTATCCCGGTTAACCGATCACCAACCGGGTCAACCGATTTCGGCGAGCCGGGGAATCACTTCGTCGCCCAGGCGTCGAACGAAGCCGACCGGATCCGGATTACCGGGGAACGGACCGGCATTGACCAGCTCGACGCCGAGTCCGGCGTAGCCCTCGACGGTCCGGAAATACCCGTCCAGGTCCTCGAACGGATTGACGAAGTAGCCGACCGTCTTGCGGATCTCGCCGGGGTCGCGGCCGACCGCCTCGCAATGACGGTTGAGCACCTCGATCTTGTGCTTGATCGCGTCGACCTCGGTCACCGTGGAATTCCAGATGTCGGCGTATTGCGCGACCAGACGCAACGTCTTTTTTTCACCGTCCCCGCCGATCAGCACCGGGGGACGCCGAATCGGTTGGGGCGCACAGATTGTCTCGGCCAGCTGATAGTGCTTGCCTTGGTACGGGCCGTCGTTGTCGCTCCACATCTGCCGGCAGATCTGCAGTGTCTCCTCGAGCATCTCGAAGCGTTGGCTCACCGGCGGATACGGAAAACCCAGGGCGGCGTGTTCCCGGTCGTACCAGGCCGCGCCGAGTCCCAACATCGACCGGCCCTGCGACAAGACGTCCAGCGTCGTGACGGCCTTGGCCAGCAAACCCGGATAACGGTAGGTGACGCCGGTGACCAACAGGCTCAGCTCGATTGTCGTCGTCTGTCCGGCCAGAAAGCCCAGTGACGTGTACCCCTCCAGGAACGGGTCCTCCGCCCGTCCCATGGCTTCCATCTGAAAGAAGTGGTCGGCCAGCGTGAACAGCGTCGCGCCGCCCTGCTCGGCCGCCTTGGCCGCCTCGGCCAGCGTCGGGCCCAGCCGGGCCGGGTCTCCCGGTAGGAAGTCGATGAAATGCAATCCCAATTCCATTGTTGCTCAGGTCCTTTCGCGTCCTCAATGCTCGGTCAAGCGCTCGAGCAGCGACAATGCGTCGACGATGACGCGCCGCTCGGCTTCGGTGTAGCGCTCGTGGATGGCGCGGGCCAACCACTCCTCGCGGGCGCGCCGGCCGCTTTCGGCACGCCGTTTGCCCGCCGGGGTCAGCGAAACCACCTGGCGCCTGCCGTCATTCGGATCCGGCTTGCGCTCGATGAGCCCGCGTTGGCCCAGGGCGGCCAGGATGGTGGCCATCGACTGCGGGCGCACCTGTTCGGCGCCGGCCAATACGCTGGCCGACGACGGGCCCTCTTTCCACAGCCGGGTGAGCACCGCGGTCTGTGACGGCGTCAGACCGTCGGTCGCGATGTCCTTCAGCCGGCGCCGTAACCGGCTGAACACCACCCTGATGTCCCGTGCCGCCGCTACCGCGGAGTCGCTGATGCCATCCACGCGACCACTCTATTTTAGACAGTCAAAACTGTCCAGTTTTGACTGTCTATTTCCGACCGAGCAGCTGCAGCGCGGCATCGACGGCCAACGCCGGCACGTTCAACGTCTTGGACCGCAGATCGTGGCGGGCGCTGGCGATCTCGACGACGGCGGTCGTGCCGGTGACCAGGGCGGCCGCGGCGCGCAGTTCGTCGGGCGTGCCGAACGGATCCGACGTGCCGTGCGTGAACACGGTCGGCACCGTGATATCGGGCAGGTGCTCGGTGCGCGCGCGTTCGGGTTTGCCCGGGGGATGGACCGGATAGGAGAACAGCGTCAAAACGTCCACCGCCGCCTCGCCGGCCGCGACGACCATGGACGTCTGCCGGCCGCCATAGGAATGGCCGCCGGCGATCAGCGGGCCGTCGGCCAGGCCGCGGCACACCGTGATGGCCTCGACGATGCCGGCCCGGTCGGCGGCGGCGGAACCCGACGGCGGCCCGGCGGGCCGGCGGCGCCGGTAGGGCAGGTTGTAGCGCACCGCCAGCCAGCCCCGTTGCGCCCACTCGTCGCAAACCTGCTGCAGCAGAACGGCATCCCGGTTGCCGCCGGCGCCGTGGGTCAGTACCACCACGCCCGTCGGCGGCCCCGTGGGCTCGTGCGCGACACCCGCGATCTCGTCGAGATTCATGCGATCACGACAGCCGAAACAGCGGGGAGACGGGGCCGTGCCCGTGGCCCAGTGGGTATGCGGCGCGCAGACATTCGGTCACCCAGCGCTTGCCGAACTCGACGGCGTCCGGCACGGTGAAGTTGTGCGCCAGCGCGCACGCCACGGCGCTGGCGAGCGTGTCGCCACCGCCGTGGTCGTTTCCCGTCGCGATCCGCTGGGCATCGAACTCGAAGAAATCGGCGCCGTCGTAGAGCAGGTCGCTGCTGCGCTCCGAGGACCGCAGGTGACCACCCTTCACCAGCACCCATTGCGGGCCCAGCGCATGCAGCGCCTTGGCCGCCGCCCGCTGCGACTCGGCGTCCACCACGTCGACGTCGACCAGCAGCCGCACCTCGTCGAGATTGGGTGTCACCAGCGTCGCCAACGGAAACAATTGGGTGCGAAGCGAATCCAGAGCCGCCGGCGCCATCAGCGCGTCGCCGTGCATCGACGCCGCCACCGGATCGACGACGAGCGGCACCGACAACCCCAGCCCGCGCCACGTGGTGGCCACGGTGTCGATGATTCGCGGCGACGCCAGCATCCCAGTCTTCGCGGACTGGATGCCGATGTCGCCGACGACGGCCTCGATCTGCCCGGCGACGACCTCGGCAGGAACCTCGTGAAAACTCCGCACGCCCAACGTGTTTTGGACGGTGACGGCGGTGACCGCGATGCACGCGTGCACACCCAGCAGCGCCATGGTGCGCATGTCGGCCTCGATGCCCGCGCCGCCCCCGGAGTCCGACCCGGCGATGGACAGCACCCGCCGCGGCGTCGTGCCGGGCGCGGGCAGCGGCAGGAACGTCACTGTGTCAGATTGCGGTGACCCGCCGCGCCCGGCTGCGCCGCGCTTGCGATCACCGCTGTCAGATGGCGGTGACCCGCCGCGCCCGGCTTCGCCCGATCGTGGCGACCCGCTGCGCCCGGCTTCGCCCGATGGTGGCGACCCGCTGCGCCCGGCTGCGCCGCGCTGGCGATCGCCACGGCCGCGCTTGCGATCACTGCTGTGCCAGCGGTAGATACACCCGGTTGCCCTGCTCGGCGAACTCGCGCGACTTCTCCGCCATGCCCTCGGACATGGCCGCCTCGATCGCTTCCTCGCTGTCGAGCCCGTGTTTGGCGGCGTAGTCGCGAACGTCCTGGGTGATGCGCATCGAGCAGAACTTCGGCCCGCACATGGAGCAGAAGTGCGCGGTCTTGGCCGGTTCGGCCGGCAGCGTCTCGTCGTGATACTCCCGCGCGGTGTCCGGGTCCAGCGACAGCGCGAACTGGTCGTTCCACCGGAACTCGAAGCGCGCCTGCGACAACGCGTTGTCACGCTCCTGCGCGTGCGGATGGCCCTTGGCCAGATCGCCTGCGTGCGCGGCGATCTTGTAGGCGATCACCCCGTCCTTGACGTCCTTGCGGTCCGGCAGCCCCAGGTGTTCCTTGGGGGTCACGTAACACAGCATCGCGGTGCCGGCCTGGGCGATGATGGCCGCGCCGATCGCCGAGGTGATGTGGTCGTAGGCCGGGGCGATATCGGTGGCCAGCGGGCCTAGCGTGTAGAACGGGGCCTCCTCGCACCACTCCTCTTCCAGCCGCACGTTCTCGACGATCTTGTGCATCGGGACGTGGCCCGGGCCCTCGATCATCACCTGCACGCCATGGGATTTCGCGATCTTGGTCAGCTCGCCCAGGGTGCGCAGCTCGGCGAACTGCGCGGCGTCGTTGGCGTCGGCGATCGAGCCCGGCCGCAGGCCGTCGCCCAGGGAGAAGGTGACGTCATAGCGGGCGAAGATCTCGCAGAGCTCGTCGAAGTTGGTGTACAGGAACGACTCCCGGTGATGCGCCAGGCACCATGCCGCCATGATCGAGCCGCCGCGCGACACGATGCCGGTGACCCGCTTGGCGGTCAGCGGCACGTAGCGCAGCAACACACCGGCGTGCACGGTCATGTAGTCCACGCCCTGCTCGCATTGCTCGATCACGGTGTCGCGGTAGAGCTCCCAGGTCAGTTCGGTCGGATCGCCCTTGGTCTTTTCCAGCGCCTGATAGATGGGCACGGTGCCGACCGGCACCGGCGAGTTGCGCAGAATCCACTCGCGGGTCTCGTGGATGTTCTTGCCGGTGGACAGGTCCATGATGGTGTCGGCGCCCCACCGGGTGGCCCACACCATCTTGTCGACCTCCTCGGCGATCGACGATGTCACCGCCGAGTTGCCGATGTTTGCGTTCACCTTGGTCGCAAACGCCTTGCCGATGATCATCGGCTCGATCTCGGGGTGGTTGTGGTTGGCCGGGATCACCGCGCGGCCCCGGGCGACCTCGTCGCGCACCAGCTCGGCGGGCATGCCCTCGCGCGCGGCGATGTAGGCCATCTCGGCGGTGATCTCGCCGGCGCGGGCGCGCTGCAGCTGCGTCCCGCGATCGCGGACCACGCCGGGCCGCGCCGGCAGTCCGGCCGTCAGATCGATCGTCGCCTCCGGATCGGTGTAGGGCCCCGAGGTGTCGTACAGGTCGAAGTCCTCGCCGTTGGACAGGTGCACCCGCCGCAGCGGTACCCGCAGCGTCACCCCACCCGGGCCCTCGATCTCGCGGTAGGCCTTGCTGCTGCCCCAGATGGGTCCGGTGGTGACGGCCGGCTCCACGCTGTGCGAGGCACTGCCCGACGCAATTCCGGAAAGGACATCAGTCATTTTTCATCTCCCTACGCCGGCATTACCCGGTCAGGTTCGTACGGTCGACGGCCCCGAGCCGTCCTCTCAGCGCACTCGGCGTGCGCTCCCGCGTCGTATGGATGGGTCCGCACGCGACGTTACCCCTACGGCCGACCGCACGGCAGGGTGTGACGGCCTTTTCACCCGGGGCAGTAGCCGAAGGCGTTCCCTTAGTGGAAAAATGCAACCGTGCAACAGCGCAGGCGAACAGGGGAATCGTCATCCGGCGCGGGCGACGTGCGATTTTCCGAGCCGACCGAGCCGGCCCCCGGATACCTGAACATCGGCGCCTTCCGCTTCTGGTTCGTGGGCCAGCGGTGGGAATGGTCCGACGAGGTGGCCAGGATGCACGGCTACCAGCCGGGTGAGGTCGAGCCGACGACCGAATTGCTGCTGTCGCACAAGCATCCCGACGACCGCGCGCATGTGCAGGAGTTGCTCGACCACGCCCTGCAATCCGAAGAGTCGTTCTCGAGCCGGCACCGGTTCATCGACACCGCCGGCGCGATGCACGATGCGATCGTCGTGGCCGACCGCATGCTGGACGAGTCGGGCGCCGTGCTGGGCACCGCGGGTTACTACATCGACCTCACCAACTCCTTCGACGAGGCCCGCCAGGAGGTGCTCGACACCGCGCTGCCCGACCTGTTCGAGAGCCGCGCGGCCATCGAACAGGCCAAGGGCGTCCTGATGTACGTCTACCGGGTCAGCGCCGAGCAGGCGTTCCGGGTGCTGCAGTGGCGCTCGCAGGAGACCAACGTGAAACTGCGGTCACTGGCCAGGCAGCTGCTCGCCGATATGGCCGCCCTGCCGGCACCGGCGGCGATTCTGCAGAGCCAGTTCGATCATTTGCTGCTGACCGCGCACGAGAGGATTCCGGCCGAGCCCGGCGGGTAACCGGCGAATCGATAAACGGGCAGTTCGGGTACGGGTTACTCTCGGGTCATCTGCGATGCGCGACCGCGCATCTGTGCCGCGTCGTCGGGCTTAGCGGCAGCAGATCCCAACGTTGGCTGCGGCGAAAGGCATGAAAGTTGTTGGCGGTCGGACACGAGGCCCACGACGACGTAGTGATCGTGAGCGTCAAAGGCGATGTCGACTCCAGTAACGTCGGTGAGCTTGCCGCTCACCTGACCACCGCGCTCGGGCTGGCCTCCACCCCGCCGGTGCGCCCGGTGGTGATCGACTTGCTGGCTGTCGATTTCTTCGGAAGCGCGGCGCTGAACGCGGTGCTCGACTGTCATGAGGACGCCAAAGCCGGCGGGACCGAGGTACGACTGGTCGCCGACCACGACCAGGTGCTGCGGCCGATCCAGGTCACCGAGTTGGACCGGGTGTTCGACATCTACCCCACCCTGTCCGCGGCGTTGCAGCGAAGACGCCAGCCATGAACTCGCGACTGCCGGCCGACCTGGCCGCTGCCGTTTCGTTGGGCGGTGAGATGGGCCGGCGGTTCGCCGAATACGACTGGGACGCTCATCCGCTGGGGCCGCCGCGAGACTGGTCCGGACAGATGCGGGCGGCGGTCGCCACGACGCTGGCGTCGCGGTTCCCGCTGGTGCTCTGGCTGGGCACCGAAGACTTGTTCGTGGTGTACAACGACGCCTACATCGAGATCCTCGGCGACAAGCTCGACTCGTTCGCCAAACCCGGCCGCGAGGTGTGGTGGGACATCTGGGATTCGATCGCCCCGATGCTCGCCGGCGTCGTCGCGACCGGGGAGGCGACCTGGTCGCGGGACCTGATGCTGCCCATGGTGACCGCCGGGCGGCGCGTCGAGCGGTACTTCACCTTCACCTACAGCCCGCTGATCGGCGCCGACGGCAAACCCTTCGGCATCTTCTGCCCCTCCTACGAGACCACCGAGCGGGTGCTGAGCGAGCGCCGCCTGCACCTGCTCAACACGGTCGCCTCCGCGATCGTCGAGAGCCGCAGCATCGACGACGCGGTCGGCGTCGCGGTGCGGGTGTGCGCCGGCCAACCGGCCGACCTGTCGTTCATCGCCGTGTACGCCGACGACGGCGCGACGGGAAGGGTCACGCTGCGCGGGGCTACGCCATCGGTGTCGGCGCTGCTGCCAGGCGAACTGGCGGAGCTGACCGACTGGGATGCGGCGTCGCGGACCCGGGCCGAGATGCAGGTGATCGGTGACGTCGCCGGCACGATCTCCGGCATCGAAGCGGCGCTGGGCGCCGACTGCCCGCAGGAAGCTCTGGTGTTACCGCTGGGGGAGGCCTCGCCCGCGGGGGCGCTGGTGGTCGGCGCCAGCCCGCGGCGCCCCTTGGACACCCAGTTTCAGGGGTTCTGCCAGCTGCTGGCCGACCAGTTGACGTCGACGTTCGCCTCGATCGTGTCCTACGAGCAAGAGCGGCACCGCGCGGATGCGTTGGCCGAACTGGACCGGGCCAAGACCGCGTTCCTGACCAACGTCAGCCACGAGTTTCGCACCCCACTGACCCTGCTGCTCGGACCGCTGGACGACGCGCTGTTGGACGCGGCGCCGGAAAGCGTTCTCGCGGAGCGACTTACCACCGCGGCGCGCAACGCGCGGCGTCTGCAGCGCCTGGTCGACTCGCTGCTCGACTTCTCCCGCATCGAGGCCGGCCGGGCCAACGCGAAGCTGGTGTGCACCGAGGTCGGCGCGCTCACCGCGCAGATCGCGTCGTCGTTCACCGAGCTGTGCCACCGGGCCGGGCTCGAGCTGAAGCTGGACTGCGCGCCGGCCCTGGCGGACGTCGATCCGGCGATGTGGGAGACGATCGTTCTCAACCTGCTGTCCAACGCGGTCAAATACACGCTGCGGGGCTCGATTTCGGTGCGGGTGCGAACCGAATCCGGGGACTGTGTGATCGCCGTGCGCGACACCGGAGTCGGCATCGGTGCCGAGGATCTCAAGCTGCTGTTCGAGCGCTTCTACCGGGCCGACAACGTGCGTGGGCGCAGCGTCGAGGGCACCGGGATCGGGTTGTCTCTGGTGCGCGGGCTGGTCGACCTGCACCGCGGCACGGTCGAGATCGACAGCGAGTTGGACCATGGCACCATCGTCACGATCCGGGTGCCGCGGTCGACCTCGGGTGCGGTCGTCGACCCGTCGCCTGCCGGGCCGAACGAGACCAATCCGTATGTCGCCGAGGCCAGTCAGTGGGTGATGCCCGTCGCCGAACCGGCCGCCACACCCGAGGCGACCCGCCAGGTGGTGCTGATCGCCGACGACAACGCCGACATGCGCGCCCACCTCGAGCGGGTGTTGTCGACCCACTGGGAGACGGTGTCGGTCGCGGATGGCGAGTCGGCGCTGGCCGCGACCCGCAACCTGCGTCCGGACGCGATCGTCACCGACGTGATGATGCCCGGACTCGACGGCTTCGGCTTCGTCGCCGCCGTTCGCGCGGACCCGGACTTGGCGCCGACGCCGATCCTCATGCTGTCCGCCCGGGCCGGCGCGGAGGCCGTCAGCGAGGGCTACGCCGGTGGCGCCGACGACTACCTGCCCAAGCCGTTCCGGTCCCAGGAGCTGATCGACCGGCTGGCGTCGAGGTTGTCCGCGGTGGGCCGCGAGCGTGACCGGCAACGCCGCGAGGCGCAGTCGCGGCTGGCCTCGGAGCTGGTGCACCTCGACTCGGCGCTGCAAGCCACCAGCTCGGCCGGCGGGATCATGGACGCCCTGCTGGGCTCCTCCTTCGGTTCCGGGGACGCCGGTGCCGTCGCGATCGGCGTCCTCGACGGCGAGGACTATCTGCGGTTCGAATACGCCGGTGACCTGCCCGCGGAGTTTCGGGACCGCTACCACGTCGTCGCCCTCGATGCTCCGCTGATCGGCGCGGACGTCGCGCGCACCGGCGAGCCGATGATCGTCACCGACACGTTCGATCTGCCCCCGCGCTACCAGCATGCCGTCCGGGACAGCGCGGCGAGCATCCGCGCCTGCGTGAGCCATCCGCTGCGCGACGGCTCTGGCCGCATCCTCGGGGTGCTGGCGCTGTTGTGGCCGCAGCCCCGGCAATTCGACGCCGCCGACCTCGACACCTTCGCCCGGATCGCCGAGTTGACGTCGGCGGCCCTGGACCGCGTGCGGCTGATGGCCCGCGAACACGAGATCGCCATCGACTTTCAGGAGCACCTGCTTGATCTGGACCGCGGCTCCACCGCCGCGGTTGTCGCGGCCGTCTACCAGCCGGCGGGGGAGGCGATGCGGGTCGGCGGCGACTGGTATTCGGTCACCCCGCTGGACCACTCCGGCCGGATCGCGATCTCGGTCGGCGACGTCGTCGGGCACGGGCTGGCCGCGGCGATCGTGATGAGCCGGTTGCGTGCCGCGGTCGCCGCCTCCGCGCTCACCGCGGGCGAGCCGGACGCGGTGCTCGGTTCGCTGGACCGATACGGCGCCAGCGTCGACGGCGCCCGGTGTGCGACGGTGGCCTACGCCCTGATCGACACCGACGGCCAGGGCGGTGGCGCCACCGTCAGCTACAGCTGCGCCGGGCATCCCTATCCGCTGCTGGTGCTGCCCGACGGGCGCGCGACCTTTCTGGAGTCGGGCCGGCGCGCCCCGGTGTCGGTGACCGGACGCGGAACCCACGACGCGACGAGCCGGCCGCCCAGCAACACCGCGACCGCGCAGCTGCCGCCCGGCGGGTTGATCCTGCTGTATACCGATGGACTGATGGAACGGCCCGGTGAAAGCCTCGACGACGGGTTCGCGCGCCTGCGGTCGGCGGCGGAGCAGTGCGCCGGCCTGCCGGTCGAGTCGGTCTGTGCGGAGCTGCTGTCGCGGATGGCCCCGCCGACGGGCTACCGCGACGACGTCGTGGTGCTCGCGCTGCGCCCGAGCCACCTCGCCGCGGGCAGCTTCGCCACCGTGCTGCCGGCCGCGCCGGCTCACATTCCCGTCGCGCGCGGACAGCTGCGCGATTGGCTGAACACCATCGTCGTCGCGCCGCACCGCGAAACCGACATCCTGTTGGCCACCGGCGAAGCGGTCACCAATGCGATCGAACACGGCAGCCGCAACGAGCCGCGCCAGACGGTGTCGATCGAGGCGTTCCTGTATCAGGACACGGTGGTGATCACCGTCAGCGACACCGGCCAGTGGAGCGGCGATTCGTCGGCCAGCCTGCGCAGCCGCCGACGCGGACGCGGGCTCACGCTGATGAGCGGACTGGCCGACGGCGTCGAGACGCTGCGGACCGCGGCCGGCACGCGGGTCACCCTGCGGTTCGACCGCGCGCTCGCGGGAAGCGCCGCGGCGAACCGGCCCGGCTAGGCCTCCTCCATCGCCTCGCCGAGCTCCTCCAAAAGCTTGTTGTGGTGGTTGGCGGCCAGGAAATGTCCGGCGGCGATGACCAGGGCCACCGGCCAGTCGATGAGTTCGAGGGCCGCCAGGGCCGCCAGCCCGCCGAAGTAGGCCAACTGCTCTGGCCTGGGGATTTCCACCTGGCCGATCGCCGGCAGATTCACCGCGAAAGTCTCACCCGCGCGGATCTTGTCCACCGCCTCGCGCTGGGACGTGCCGCGCCGCGACTTCTTTTCCGCCATCATTTGCCTTTCGGTAACGAAGGGTTTCCCATCTCGCTGGGTCGCGCGTCCACCGTCGGACTTATGTCGACGATGACCGGCACCGGGGGCGATCCGCTAGTTTCCTCGTTTGCTTCGGTGCTGAGGGTGCCACTAGTCGAACTCTATGCGCTGTTGTGGCGCGTCGGGGTGGTCGAGATTCGGCACAGCGACCGGGCGCCTCGACGCGGCGCGACGGCGCCATCCCGGCCGGTTCGGGGAGCCGGCTGTCCGGATCCCAGTGCGCACGAGCCAGAGCGCCTGGTGCGCTGGACGTCGCGGCAGTTGGCCCCGGCGGTGATCAGCCGGGCGATCGGCTGATCGGCGGGTCCGCCTAGTTGGTGCTGCGCAACCGCGTGGTGCCCGCCCGGCGTCCGGCCGTCTTCTTGGCCGTCGACTTGGTGGCCTTCGCGGGCGCGGTTTTCGTGGGGGCGGATTCCTGCGGCGTCGGTTTCGGCGGCGCCGCGTCCACTGGCACCGATTTCAGGTTCGCCTTGACCGCCCGGGTGTCGGGCTCCTGTTTGCGGCTCAACCGCTGCAACAGCAGAGCGCTGCCGCCGACCGCCAGCAGCAGCGGCCACTCGACCAATCCGGCGACGCCGAGTGCGCCGATGGCGAGCGCGGCCGCGGGCGCCGAGTGGCTGCCGCTGTTCATGCCGCGCTTGACGCCCTCGGCGGCGCCGGTGACGCCGCCGATGACTCCGTTGACCGCCGCACCGCCCACGGCACCGGCGGCCGCGGTCGTCGCGTTCGCCGCGCGGTTCACCGCCTGACTCACGCCTCGGACTGCTCCGCCGATGACACTCATGATGACTCCCTGGCTTTGATTGCTTCTGCAGCTAACCGGTGTCGGCAGCGGGTGGGTTCCCGCTGAAGGCAGCCTCAACAACAAAGCAATTTGGTTTTCACTTCTGGTGTTTAAAGCCTGCCACCAAGCTATCGCGCAGACAACGCGAAGCCGCATCAAATTTGCCTGAGCTTAATGTGATGTTGCCGCCGGCCGGTATCTGCGAGACGCGGCTAGTCGCGCCGCACGTCGACGAGGACCGGCGCATGATCGCTGGCCGCCTTGCCTTTGCGTTCGTCGCGGACGATCTGCGCGTCCGTCACGCGGGCGGCCAAAGCCGGCGAGCCGAGGATGAAATCGATGCGCATGCCCTGCCCCTTCGGGAACCGCAAGCGGGTGTAGTCCCAGTACGTGTAGACCCCCGGGCCCGGCGTGAAAGGGCGCACCACATCGGTGAATTGCGCCTCGACGATCGCGGCGAACGCGCGGCGCTCCGGCTCGGAGACATGCGTGGCGCCAGCGTAGAAATCCATGCTCCACACGTCATCGTCCTGCGGGGCGATGTTCCAGTCACCGGCCAGTGCGATCGCGGCGTTGGGATCGTCGCGCAACCAATCCGACGCCGAATCTCGCAGTGCGGCAAGCCATTCGAGTTTGTAGGTGTAGTGCGGGTCGCCCAGGGCGCGGCCGTTGGGAACGTAGAGGCTCCACATCCGCACGCCGCCGCACGTCGCCGCGAGGGCGCGGGCCTCCGCGGCCGCGGCGACTTCGGGCTTGCTGCTCCAGCTGGGTTGCCCGTCGAATCCGATCTGCACGTCGTCGAGACCGACGCGCGAGGCGATCGCCACGCCGTTCCATTGGTTGAATCCGACGTGGGCGACCTCGTAGCCGAGTTCGAAGAATGGCAGGGCGGGGAATTGGCTGTCGGAGCATTTGGTCTCCTGCATGGCCAGCACGTCGACGTCGGCGCGGGCCAGCCAGTCGATGACGCGCGGCAGCCGGGAGCGAATCGAATTCACGTTCCAGGTGGCGAGCCGCAGCGGCGGGTCGGGCATGCCTAGACGCTATCCCAGAGGCCCGGGCGCACCGGGACGTAGCGGCGGCGGTGGTGCAGCCGGAAACCCGGCGCCGCGGCGGGCGTGCGCTCGCCGGTGTCGGGCACCCGCAGGTAGCCGCGCGTCGCACCGCGATCGGCGCCCCACGCCAACAGCGTCTCGCACAATCGCACCGCCGCCTGATCGTCGGCGCCGGCCGGGCAGCCCACTTCCGAGATGCCCACCCACCGGGCGCCATCGGGTGCCTCGGTCACCGCGGCGCGCGCGACGGCTCCGTCGCGATGCGTGCCGAACACGAGCTCGCCGTCGATGACGGCGGTCAGCACGTCGACGGGAATGTCGCCGTCGTGGATGCGCAGCCACCCGTCGTCGGGGACCGGCGCCAACGTGACCGACGGGTCGGCGTCCTGGACGGCCACATCGGAAAGGTCCTGCACGACAAGCCGTTCCGTGCGCTCGTCGATCAGCGCGGGTGGCGCCAGCATCCGGTCGGGCAGGGCCAACCGCGGCATCAGGCCGCGGCGCTCGTACCAGTCGACGATGGCGGGGACGGTGCTCGCCTGGGCGGAAATGCCCAGTGGCACAGCGGAATTAGCGGCCAGATCGACGCCGTGGCCGGCTCGCAGCAGCCAGCCGTCCAGCCAGGTGTGCTCCGCGCCCGGCCAGGCCGCGGCGGCGGCGTGCTCGAGCGCGCGGATCTCGGAGGTGCGGATGGGGGTGTCGGTGAGCACCCGCAACGCCACCGCCTCGGACGCCGCGAACTCGACGACCGCGCCGGTCTTCGTCCGCACCCGCACCATCGGTTCGACCGCCAGCAGGTGGCCCACCGCATCGGTCAGCGGCGGCACCGAACCGGCCGGGCGCCGGTAGCGCACCGATACCCGGGTGCCGAGGTCGGGCCACGAGAACATCAGTGACCGAACGGGTCCGGTCCCTCCCCGGGCATCCAGGAGAGGCCGGGAACGCCCCAATCGTGGGATTTGACGGCCCGTTTCGCGGCGCGCGCGTGCCGGCCGATCAGGCGGTCCAGGTAGAGGAAACCATCGAGGTGCCCGGTCTCGTGCTGCAGCATCCGCGCGAACAGGTCGTTGCCTTCGAGGGCGATCGGCGTGCCGTCGGCGTCGAGCCCGGTGACGCGCGCCCACTTGGCGCGCCCGGTGGGGAACGACTCGCCGGGCACCGACAGGCAGCCCTCGTCGTCGTTGTCCGGATCGGGCATGGTCTCGGGTATCTCGGAGGTTTCCAGGACGGGGTTGACGACGACACCGCGCCGCCGGTCGGTGCGGCCGCGATCGTCGGCGCAGTCGTAGACGAAGACCCGCAAGCCGACCCCGATCTGGTTGGCGGCCAAGCCCACCCCGTGCGCGGCGTCCATGGTGTCGTACAGGTTGGTGATCAACTCGGCCAGATCCGCCGGCAGCGAACCGTCGGCAGCGACCGGCACCGGCTGTGTCGGGGTGTGCAGGACGGGATCTCCCACGATGCGGATCGGAACGACTGCCATGGTCGGCTAAGCTACCGCACGCCCGTGGGCTGCCCGGCCGGCGATCGGCGTCTGGGCAATCTTGGTCAATCGGCCGACTCGCGGGTCTGGATGACGGCTTGAGGGTTTGGCGCGTGTTTCAATATTCGCCGAAACACGCCCTTAGCTAAGTCAAGTCATTCGAGCAGTTCGGAATTCGCCGGAAGGGTCCAGGGGAAGCGATATGGACAGCGCCATGGCGCGGGCAAATCGATCGGGGGACGACTCTGAGATCGCAGATGGGCTGACCCGCCGCGAGCACGACATCCTGGCCTTCGAGCGCCAGTGGTGGAAGTTCGCCGGCGTGAAGGAAGACGCCATCAAGGAGTTGTTCTCGATGTCGGCGACGCGTTACTACCAGGTGCTCAACGCGCTCGTCGATCGGCCCGAGGCCCTGGCCGCCGACCCGATGCTGGTGAAACGGCTGCGCAGGCTGCGCGCCAGCAGGCAGAAGGCGCGCGCGGCGCGGCGCCTCGGCTTCGAGGTGACCTGACTCGTTACAGTAGGGCTCGATGAAAGAACGAGTTCCCGACTCCACCGGGCTGCCCCTGCGGGCCATGGTGATGGTGCTGTTGTTCCTCGGCGTCATTTTCCTGCTGCTCGGTTGGCAGGCTCTGGGTTCGTCCGGGAGCTCTGACGACGATTCGGCGTCGCCGGCGTCCAGCGCGAGCGCCAGCAGCTCCGCGTCCGCATCGCCGACCAACAAACCGGCGAGCACGCAGGCCGACGTGCAGGTGTACAACATCTCCGGGAAAGAGGGCGTCGCCAAGCGCACCGGGGACCAGTTGACGTCCGCCGGCTTCAAAGTCACCAAGGTCGACAACATGACCGTGCCCGACGTCTCGGCCACCACGGTCTACTACACCGACGCCGGCGACGAGCACGCCACCGCCGACGCGGTGGCCAAAAACCTGGGCGGTGCACCGGTCGAACAGCGAATCCCCGCACTCAGCGGCGAGCCGCCGGGCGTCATCGTCCTCGTCGCGGGCTAGATAGGCGATAGGCTGCTGGCTATGCCCAAGCTGCGCGCATTGGTACTGGCCGGTTGTGTCGTGCTGTTAGGCGCCTGCTCGTCGCCCCAGCAGGCTTCGTCGGTTCCGGGCACCACCCCGGCGATCTGGACCGGATCGCCCTCGCCGTCGGGCGCCAAGGCCTCCGAGCCCGGGCCCGCGGCGGCGCCGAGCATCATCACGCACCTGAAGGCGCCGGACGGCACCCAGGTGGCCACCGCGACGTTCGAATTCAACAACGGCTATGCCACCGTCACCATCGAGACGACCGCCAACGGTGTGCTCGCGCCCGGCTTCCACGATGTGCACATCCACAAGGTCGGCAAGTGTGAGCCCAACTCGGTCGCCCCGACCGGCGGCGCGCCGGGCGACTTCCTGTCCGCCGGCGACCACTTCCAGGCGCCCGGGCACACCGCCGAGCCCGCCAGCGGGGCCCTGCCCACCCTGCAGGTGCGCAAGGACGGCTCCGGAACGTTGGTCACCACCACGGACGCCTTCGCCATGGACGACCTGCTCACCGGGCAGAAGACAGCGATCATCATTCACGCCGGTGCGGCCAACTCCGCCAACGCCCCATCCGGGCACAACAATCAGACCAGCGGCACGCCGGGCCCGGACGACATGACGATGAGCACCGGTGACGCCGGCAAGCGGGTGGCGTGCGGTGTCATCGGTGCAGGCTAAGCGGGCCGACACCCGCATCGACTTCGCCCGTTCCCCGCGGCCGACCCTCGGGGTGGAATGGGAGTTCGCCCTCGTCGACGCTCACACCCGCGACCTGAGCAACGAAGCCACCGCCGTGATCGCCGAGATCGGCGAAAACCCGCGCGTACACAAGGAATTGCTGCGCAACACCGTCGAAGTGGTGACCGGCATCTGCCACTCCGCGGGCGAGGCGATGGAGGATCTGCGACAGACCCTGGGGCCCGCGCGCCGCATCGTGCGGGATCGCGGCATGGAGCTGTTCTGTGCCGGAGCACATCCGTTCGCGCAGTGGACCTCTCAGAAACTCACCGACGCCCCGCGTTATGCCGAACTGATCAAGCGCACCCAGTGGTGGGGACGGCAGATGCTGATCTGGGGCGTGCACGTGCACGTCGGCCTGTCCTCGCCGAACAAGGTGATGCCGATCATGACGTCACTGCTCAACTACTACCCGCACCTGCTGGCGCTGTCGGCGTCCTCGCCGTGGTGGGCGGGCGTGGACACCGGCTACGCGAGCAACCGGGCGATGATGTTTCAGCAACTGCCCACCGCCGGGCTGCCGTTCCAATTCCAGACCTGGGCGGAGTTCGAACGCTTCGTCTACGACCAGAAGAAGACCGGCATCATCGACCACGTCGACGAAGTCCGTTGGGACATCAGGCCTTCACCACACCTGGGCACGCTCGAGATGCGGATCTGCGACGGCGTGTCCAATCTGCGCGAGCTGGGCGCGCTGGTCGCGTTGACCCATTGCCTGGTGGTCGATCTGGACCGCCGACTGGAAGCCGACGAGTCGCTGCCGAGCATGCCGCCCTGGCATAACCAGGAGAACAAGTGGCGCGCCGCGCGCTACGGACTGGACGCGGTGATCATCCTGGACGCCGACAGCAACGAGCGATTGGTCACCGAGGATCTCGACGAGGTGCTGAACCGGTTGGAGCCGGTGGCCAAAAGGTTGAACTGCGTTGACGAGCTGGCCGCGGTCGCCGACATACCCCGCCACGGGGCCTCCTACCAACGGCAGCGCCGGGTGGCCGAAGAACATGACGGCGACCTGCGCGCGGTCGTCGATGCGCTGGTGGCCGAACTGGAAATCTGATGACGGAATCCCTTGAGCTGGCTATGTTTCCGCTGGAATCGGCGCTGCTGCCGGACCAGGACCTGCCGTTGCGGATCTTCGAGCCACGCTACGGCGCGCTGGTGCGCCACTGCACCGACACCGGCGACCCGTTCGGGGTGGTATTGATTTCGCGCGGGCGTGAGGTCGGCGGCGGCGATGCGCGCTGCGACGTCGGCGTGCTGGCGCGGATCACCGAATGCGTCGACCATGGCGCCGGCCGGTATGCACTGAATTGCCGGACCGGGGAACGCATCCGGGTGACCGAATGGCTGCCCGACGACCCCTACCCGCGCGCCACGGTCACGCTGTGGCCCGACGAACCGGGCGACGCGGTGTCGGACGCCCAGTTGCTCGACCTCGAAGACCGGGCCATGGCGCTGTTCGAGCGGATCGCGCTGGCGCGCGACATCAAGCTGCCGGACCGCGAGGTGATCCTGGGCGAGGACCGGAGCGGCCCGGCCGGAAAGCGCCTGTTCGCGTTGGCGTCTCGCATCCCGATCGGCACGGCCGATCGCTATTCGGTGCTGTCGGCACCGACGGCGGCCGCCCGCCTCGCCGCCCTGCGCGAAGCCGTGGACGCGGTCGCCGAAGTGGTGGAGTTTCAGCTTTCCGAATGACCGGGCGGCTTTCGCGGAAGGATGGTGCATGAAGGTACAGCTCCAGGTCAGCGGTTCACCGGCGCAGGCGGCCGCAAGCGCCGCCGAGATCGTCGCCACCGGCGCGGACGGATTGTTCACCTTCGAAGGCCAGCACGACGTCTTCTTTCCGCTGCTGATCGCCGCCGGCACGACCGGCCTGGACTTGATGACCAACGTGGCGATCGCCCCGCCGCGCAGCCCGCTGCACATGGCGCACTCCGCCTACGATCTGCAGCTCTACAGCGGCGGCCGGTTCCGCCTCGGCCTCGGCTCCCAGATCAAGGTGCACATCGAAAAGCGTTATGGCAGTAGGTGGGAGCGGCCGGCGCCACGAATGGCCGAAGCCATCGCCGCGATCAAGGCGATATTCGCCGCGTGGGAAGGCCACGCCCGGTTGGACTTTCGCGGCGAGTTCTACACCCACACCATCATGGCGCCCAATTTCAACCCCGGGCCCAATCCGTTCGGGCCGCCCCCGGTGCTGCTGGGCGCGCTGGGTCCGCTGATGACGCGCACCGCCGCCGAGGTCGCCGACGGCCTTTTGGTGATGCCGTTCAACAGTGCCCGCCACTTCGCCGATCGTACCGTCGCCGCCATCGCCGAGGGGCTGCGCCGCTCGGGGCGGTCGTTCGATGAGTTCCAGATCATCGCCCAGGCCATGGTGGCCGTCGGGCGCGACGAGGCCGACCTGGCGGCCGCGATCAACAGGGTGGCTTCCCTGATCGCGTTCTACGGCTCGACGCCGGCCTACCTGCCCGTGCTCGAGGTCGAGGGGTGGGCCGGTGTGCAGCCCGACCTCAACGCGCTGTCCAAGCAGGGCCGCTTCGCCGACATGCGCCGGTTGATCACCGACGAGATGGTGGCAAGGATCGGGATCGTCGGCACGCCCGAGCAATGCGCGGAGCAGATCGCCGCCCGGTTCGGCGAGCACGCCGACGAGGTGTGCTGTTACTTCCCGGGTTACACGCCGCGCCCCGCGGACGTCGCCGACATGATCGGTGCCCTGCACCGGGTGCCCGCGCTGCCATGAGCGAGGACCTGACGGTCGACATCGACTCGGGTGTGGCGGTGCTCACCCTCAACCGGCCCGAGCGGCTCAACGCCTACACCGCCGAGATGGGCGCGCTGCTCAGCCGCGCGTACCGCGAATGCGACGACGATGACGACGTGCGGGCCATCGTGCTCACCGGAGCGGGAGGCGCGTTTTGCGCCGGGGCCGATTTCTCCGGCGACGCAAGCCCTTTCGACGCCCCCGCCGACCCCGGCGCGTTCTCGGCGTCACCGATCACGCCGGCCGCCTTCGAATTGCGCAAACCGGTGATCGCCGCCGTCAATGGCCACGCCATCGGCATCGGCCTGACCATCGCGCTGCAGGCCGACATCCGCTTCGTCGCCGAAGACGCGAAATACGGTGTGGTGCAGGTCCGCCGGGGCGTGCTGCCCGACTGCATGGCGCACTGGACGCTGACCCAGTTGACCACCCTGGGCGTGGCCGCCGACATCCTGCTGACCGGGCGGACCTTCGGCGGCGCCGAGGCCGCCGCCCTCGGCATCGCCAACCGCACGTTGCCCGCCGGCCGGGTGCTCGACCACGCGCTGACCGTGGCCCGCGACATCGCGGTCAACGTGGCGCCCATGTCGGCTGCCCTGTGCAAACGCCTGCTGTGGGACACCGCGATCAACCACTACACACCGCGACAGGTCGCCGCGCTGGAAACGCGGCTGCACGAGCGGGTGATGGGCGGCGCCGACGCCGGCGAGGGCGTCGCCGCGTTCCGCGATCACCGGCCGCCGAGCTTCACCGCCCGGCTGTCCCAAGAGTGGTCGCCGCTTCCCGAACCGTGAATCGGCGCGTATCAGGCCGTGGCGCAGAGCCTTTCGGAGAGGTCCCACAGTTCGGCCGCGCGCTGCGGGTCGCGGGCGTGCGGTGCGGCCTCGCTGATCCGGCAGTCCTGTAGGTAGAGGCCGCCCCGGTCGGCCAGCTCCGGAGTGACCGCCGCCCACACCTGTGTGGCCGCACCCTGTTCGGGCATGACGAACTCGAGGAAACCGTCGGAGGGTTCGGGGCTGTTCTCGGCGGCGAGCTTGCGCAGCCGCGAGAAATCCGCGCGCGACATGTACCGCGCGAGCGAGGTGGCCACGGTGCCCGGATGCACTGCGTAGGCGCGGATTCCCGCCCCCTGCAGGCGCCGATCGGCCTCCACGGCGTGCAAGATGTTCGCCGTCTTGGAAGCGCCGTAGGCGGCGAACTTGTCGTAGTCGCGCCGCTCCCAGTTGGGGTCGTCGAAGTCGACGTCGCCCATGACGTGGCCCCCCGAAGACAGGATCACGATCCGGGCCCCGCCGGCGGCGGTCAGCTGGGGGATGAGCAGGCGGGTGAGTTCGAAGTGCCCGAAATGGTTTGTCCCGATCTGTAATTCGAGACCGTCCCGGGTGCGTCCGAACGGCGTGAACATGACGCCGGCGTTGTTCATCAGCACGTCGACGGCGGGGGTGATGTCGGCGATCGCGGCCGCCGCCGCCCGCACGCTGGACAGCGCCGTGAGGTCGAGCGGCACCGTCGAGGTCCGGGCGCCGGCGACCTCGGTCGCGATCCAGCGCGCCGTCTCCGCGAGCGCGTCGGCGTTGCGGGCGGCCAAGATGACATGGGCGCCCGCGGCGGCCAGCGCCCGGGCCGCCGCGCGGCCCAGGCCCGACGACGCGCCGGTGATCACCGATGTCGTGCCGGACAGGTCGATCCCGTCGACGATGTGCAGCGCGGTCGGGCGTTCGGTCATGCGGACTAACTTATCGCCGCGAGTTCGCGGCCCCGGCGAGCGCTGCGCCGCATCAGCCGCGGCGCCACGACCCGGTGCAGGGGGCCGATCAAAACCCAGACCGCCCGGGCCGCGACCCGGCGGCGGAAGTGCAGCCGGGTGGTGAGGACGGCGCGCCGACCGTCCTGGCGGCGCAGCGTCAACTCCCCGCGCATCAGCGGCCCGCGGGTGGCCAACACCAGCTCGTCGGGGTCCGAGCGGACGATCGGCCAGCCGATGAGGTGGTCGGCGGAGCGGGCCGGACCCAGGCGCAGCCGCAGCACGTTGCGGTGGATCCACAACACCAGCTGTCCGCCCGCGCCGGGTTTGTCGCCGAGCCCGTCGCGGAACGCCTCTTCGGCGGTGCGCGCATCTCCTGCGGCGATGGGGACTTCGAAGACGTCCACATAATCGGCGGCGGCCTCGCCGGTGCGCGCCCGCTCGTCGAGCACCGCCGCCGCAACGCGTTTCAGGGTGTGCCGCACGACGACACGATGTCCGCCGGTGCCGATCACCAGCGCCCGGTACGCCTTGCCGTGCATACCGGGGAAGTCGGCCCACGTGGCCGCCCGCAGCCGGGTGTGTGTGGGGGCCTCGAGCGGGTCCAGCTCGAACACCCACCGGTAGACGGCGAACCAGTGGCGGCCCTTGAGCGCGAACCGTGCCGGCGGCCGGGCCTCGTCCAGGATGAAGCCGAAGGGCACGGTCGACGGGTCGTGCGGGTCGCGGCACATCACCCGCAGCAGCGCCGACCACGTGTCGTCGCGGTTGGCGTCGATGGTTATGGCATGCTCGTCGATATAGGGTAATCGTTCCATATAGAAGGAATGTACTAGATCATGGCGCCTCCGCGGAAGCATGAAACCGATGTGATTCTCGACGCCGCCCGGACGCTGGTGCTCGACGGCGGACCACGTGCGGCCAGCGTGGCGGCGATCGCGAAAGCCAGTGGCGCACCGGCGGGCACGTTGTATCACCGGTTCGGCAACCGCGACGGCATCCTGACGGCGGCGTGGCTGCGCGCGCTGCGACGCTTCCAGGAGCGTGCGCTGGCCGCTGACGGCGAGACCCCGACCGACACCGCCGTCGCGATGGCCGTGGCCGCGGTCGCTTTCGCGCGCTCCCTCCCCGAGGATGCCCGGCTGCTGTTGACGATCCGGCCCGGCGACCTGCTCGACGACGAGCCCGACGCGGCCTTCCGGCAGACACTCGCCGAAATGAACGCTCCGCTGACCCAACGCGTCGCGGCGCTGGCGCGCGAACTGTACGGGAATTCCAGGGCGCGCTCCGTCGATGCCGTCGCCCGTGCGGTCGCCGACCTGCCCTACGCCGTGGTGCGGCGCCACGCGCACGACGACCCGATGCCGTCCTGGCTCGAAAAGGACGTGGCGGCCTCGGCCCTGGCAGTGCTACAAAGCTTTGGCGAACGCCCGTAGCGCCTCGACCTGCGCGGGATCCAAAGAGGGACGGACGTTTTCGCGTGCCGTCGCGAGATCGGCGGCCGTCACGTCGGTGGCGTCGATGGATCGGCGCATCGCGGTCAGTGCGGCCTCCCGCAGCAGCGCCGCGCAGTCGGCGGCGCTGTAGCCGTCGAGTCCGGCCGCCACCTCGTCGAGATCGACGTCGGCGCTCAGCGGAATGGATTTGCCCGCGGTGCACAGGATTTCGCGGCGCGCCGCGGCGTCGGGCGGTTCGACGAAGACCAGCCGCTCCAGCCGTCCGGGGCGCAGCAGCGCGGGGTCGATGAGATCGGGCCGGTTGGTGGCGCCCAGCACCACCACGTCGCGCAGCGGATCGACGCCGTCGAGCTCGGTCAACAGCGCGGCCACCACGCGATCGGTGACGCCGGAGTCGAAGCTCTGCCCGCGTCGCGGCGCCAGCGCGTCCACCTCGTCGAGGAAGACCAGCGACGGCGCCGAATCCCGGGCGCGCCGAAACAATTCGCGCACCGCCTTTTCCGAACTGCCCACCCACTTGTCCATCAGCTCGGAGCCCTTCACGGCGTGCACGGACAGCTGCCCGGTGCTGGCCAGCGCTCGCACGATGAAGGTCTTGCCGCAGCCCGGCGGCCCGTACAGCAGCACCCCGCGCGGCGGTTGCACGCCCAACCGGGCGAAGGTGTCGGGATGCTGCAACGGCCACAACACGGCCTCGGTCAGGGCCTGCCTGGCCTCGGCCATGTCGCCGACGTCGTCGAGGGTGATGTTGCCGACACTGACCTCCTCGCTGGCCGAACGGGACAGCGGGCGGATCACGGTCAGCGCCCCGGCCAGATCCTCCTGTTTCAGCTCCGGCGGCCGGCCGTCGGAGCTGGCCCGCGACGCCGCCCGCAGCGCCGCCTCGCGCACCAGCGCGGCCAGGTCGGCGACGACGAAACCCGGTGTGCGAGAAGCTATCTCGTCGAGATCAAGGTCACCGGTGGGCACGTTGCGCAGCAGCGACTCCAGCAGCGCCTTGCGGGTGCCGGCGTCGGGAAGGGGCAGGCCCAGCTCGCGGTCGCACAGGTCGGGGGCCCGCAGCCGGGCGTCGAGCTGGTCGGGCCGCGCGGAGGTGGCGATCAGTGCGACGCCCTCGCTGGCCACCGCGGTACGCAGCTCGCCGAGGATCAGCGAGGCCACCGGCTCGGCGGTGGCCGGCAGCAGGGCGTCGACGTCGGTGATCAGCAGCACCCCACCGCCGTCGCGGACCGTCTGCACCGCCGACGCCACGGCCTTGAGCCGGTCCTCGGCGGCCAGCGCGCCGACCTCCGGGCCGTCGAGCGTGACCAGCCTGCGGTCGCCGGACACCGCGCGCACCAGGGTCACCTTGCCCACACCGGCCGGGCCCGACACCAGCACCCCGAGGTTGGCGCCCGCACCCAGCGTCTTGAGCAGATGCGGTTCGTCGAGCGCGAGCTTGAGCCACTCGACCAGCTTGGCGGCCTGGGGCTGGGTGCCCTTGAGTTCCTCGACGACCATCTCCGGCCTGGCGACCTCGACCGATATCCGCGACGAGGTTCTGGCACCGGACGGAACGCCGGTGCCCCAGGTGACGAGCGTGTTGGGCTGCACGCTCACCGGCCCGTCGGGGTCGACGCCGGTGACGGTCAGCAGCTCCGAGGTCCAGCTGATACCGACCGCGGTGGCCAGCGCGCGGGTGGCCTCGGACGTCGAGGTCCCCGGGCCCAGGTCGCGGGGCAGCAGCGAGACGGCATCGCCCACGGTAATCACCTTGCCCAGCAAGGCTTGTCGCAGCGTGACCGGCGTGATCGACTGGGTGGCCAGCGTCGAGCCGGCCAGCGTCACCGACCGCGCGCCGTACACGGTGACCGCGCCGACGACCACCGGGGTGCCCTCGCGCAGACCCGCGTTGGACAGCGTCACGTCGTCGAGCAGCACGGTGCTCACCGGGGTGCCCGGCCCGGCCAGGCCGGCCACCGCCGCCGTGGTCCGCGACCCGATCAGCGATACCGCGTCCCATTCCCGAATGCCCAGTGCGGCAATGGCATTCGGATGTAACCGGATGACACCGCGGCGGGAGTCCACCGCGGAGGTGTTCAGCCGGGCGGTCAGGGTGAGTTGACGGGCCGGGCCCGCGTCGTCGCCGGAGCGACTCACGGCAGGCGCCTGCCCGGCTTGCGCAGGCCCAGCCGCGCCACCGACCGGCGGTTGGGCTGTGCCCGGCGGATCGCCCGCCGCGCCGCGCGGCGCTGCTTGGGTTCGTCGTCCCACGCCTCCGGGTGCGCGGCCAGCCAGCGCGAGTTGCGGATGGCGAACGGCACGTGGCACAGATAGGCGACGATGAGCACCCAGATCAACACGTAGGGCGCCAGCACGGCCGCCGCCGCGCAGATCGCCAGGACCGCCAGCAGGGGCGCCGCCCAGCTTGGCGGCACGGCGACCGCGTGCATCTTGCGCATCGGGATCTTGCTGACCATCAGGATCGACGTCCCGGTGATCCAGATGCACAGAAACAGCGGCGACGTCCACCAACCGTCGCCGAACTGCAGCTTGAGTCCGATCAGGCCGATCATCGAGATCGCGCCGGCCGGCGCGGGCATGCCGACGAAGAACTCGTGCGCGTAGGCCGGCTGACTGCCGTCGTCCTGCAAAGCGTTGAACCGTGCCAGCCGCAGCACCACACACACCGCGTAGAGCAGGATCACCACCCAACCGGCCGGCGACTTGGTCAGCAGCGTCACGTAGAGGACGATCGCCGGGGTCACGCCGAAGTTCACCGCGTCGGCCAGCGAGTCGATCTGCTCGCCCATCCGCGACTGGGCGTCCAGGATGCGGGCCACCCGCCCGTCGAGCCCGTCCAGGATCGCGGCCGCGGCGATCAGCGCCATCGCGGCCTTGGGCTGGTGTTCGAGGGCGAACCGGATCGAGGTCAACCCCGCACAGACCGAGAGCACCGTCATCGCGCTCGGCAGGATCTGCAGGTTGACCGCCGGCCGCCCGCGCGGCTTGCTGATCATGGCAGCTCGGCCAGCACGGTCTCGCCGGCGATCGCGCGCTGACCGACCTTGACCAGCGGTTCGGAGCCCGCCGGCAGGTAGGTGTCCAGCCTGGACCCGAACCGGATCAGGCCGTAGGTATCACCGATCGACAGCTTGTCCCCGACGTGCGCGTCGCAGATGATGCGCCGGGCCAGCAGCCCGGCGACCTGCACCGCGACGACGTCCGCGCCGCTGGGTGTGCGAATGTGCAGGCTGGTGCGTTCGTTCTCGGTGCTCGCCGCGGCCAGGTCGGCCGAGCCGAACCGGCCAGGCCGGTGCTGCACGGCGATCACCTCGCCGCTGACCGGCGCGCGCTGCACGTGGGCGTCCAGCAGCGACAGGAAGATGCTGACCCGCGGCAGCGGCGCGTCGCCCATGCTCAATTCGGCGGGCGGGGTGGCGAAGTCGATCACGCAGATCTCGCCGTCGGCGGGCGCGACGATCGCGCCGGGCCGGGCCGGCGGCACCCGATGGGGGTGACGGAAGAACCCGGCGCAGGCGCCGGCGGCCAGCAGGCCCGCCCGTCGCACCCATCGGTGCCTGCGGCCGACCAGGGCCAGCGCCAGCCCGGCGCCGATGAACGGTCGGCCGGCCGGATGCACCGGCGGGACGGCGGAACGCACCAGTTCCAGTGCGTGTTGCGGGCTGAAGCCCGGGTCTTGAGCGGAGGGGCCGACAGTGCGGGGGCGGCGTGCCACGCGGCCATCTTACGGAGCCCGCGACTGATTCGTGGACGCCCGCAGGGGGAACGCCCACGTTCGACATGCAATCGCACAGCGCCGATCGAACGGCACTACGAGTGCGCCGCGCGAAAGTGGCGGTCACCGCCGTCTTCCTCGCGCACGGGCTGGTGTTCTCGTCCTGGGCCGCCCACATTCCGCACGTCAAGGCGGGGCTCGGCCTGTCCGACGCGGCGCTCGGAACGGCGCTGTTCGGCGCGCCGCTGGGCTCGGTGGTGGCCACGGCGGTCAGCCACTGGGCGCTGCCCCGCTGGGGGAGCCACCGGCTGATCCCGGTCACCGTGGCCGGCTACGCCGCGGCCGGCACGACCGTGGGCCTGGCCCGGTCCGCGGCCGCGCTGTTCGCGGCGCTGGCCTTGTGGGGGCTGTTCCAGGGGGCGCTGGACGTCGCGATGAACACCCAGGCCGGCACGGTCGAGCGGCTCGCCGGGACCCCGATCATGGCGCGCTTCCATGGCATGTGGAGCCTCGGGGCGCTGGCGGGGGCGGTGATCGGCGCGGTCTGCGTCAGCGCGGGCGTCGGCCTGACCGTCCAGTTGACGGCGCTCGGGCTGGCGGTCCTGATCGTGGTGGAAACCCTGACCCGTCGCCTGATCCCCGACGCGGCCGAGACGGCGGCGCCGACGGGCCACGCGGAAGGCGACCGGGCCTGGATGACGCCGACCGTGGCGATCCTGGCGGCCGTGGCGTTCGCCTCGTTCCTGTGCGAAGGCGCCGCCACCGACTGGTCGGCCAACTATTTGCGCAACGTCGTCGGCGCCGGCCCGAGCGTCGCCGCGGTGAGCTACGCCGGCTACACGTGTGCGATGGTCGTCACCCGGTTCGGCGCACCGCGGCTGCACGCGCGGGTGCCCAGTCGCCGGCTGCTGCCGGGGCTGGCGCTGATGGCCGTCGTGGGCATGAGCGTGACGCTGGCGACCGCCAACGCCTGGATCGGCGTGCTCGGTTTCGCGGCGCTGGGCGCCGGCGTTGCGCTGCTGGTGCCGACCGCGTTCAGCGCGGCCTACGGCGCCAGCAGCGCCGGATCGGCGATCGCCATCGTGGCCGCCACCGGCTGGCTGGGATATCTGCTCGGGCCGCCGCTGATCGGGCACCTATCCGGCCGGGTGGGGCTGTCGGCGGCGTTGGTCACCATTCCGGTGATGATGGCGATCGTCGGCATCGCCATCCGCTGCACCCCGGCTTTCGACAAGGCCGACGAGTTCCATCGGGACGTGGCCACGCCCGCCGGCTAAGCCTGATTGCCCGCCTCCTCCTCACCCCCCAGCGCGGGCCGCATCGTCGCCGAGCTAGCGCAGATCCCAGACCTGCAGCTGGGTCCCCTCGAGCACCTCGACCACGTCCTCGGGGATGTCCAGCAGCCCGTTCGCCGACGCCAGCCACCGCAGGTGATGCGAGGCGGGCGGCCCGTAGCTGGTGACCGTGCTGGCGTCGTCGCCCAGCACCGCGCGGCGGAATTGGCGCTTGCCGCGCGGCGAGGTCAGCGACTCCGCGAGCACCGCGGTGCGAAGCGGACGGTCCGGATCCGGCAGGCCCATGGCCCTGCGCAGCGCCGGACGGATGAACACCTCGAAGGACACCAGCGCGCTGACCGGGTTGCCGGGCAGCGTGACGATCGTCGCGCCGGCCACCCGTCCCACGCCTTGCGGCATGCCCGGCTGCATGGCGACCTTGACGAATTCCACGCCCTGGTCGCCTTCCCGCCCGAAGGCGTCCTTGACCACCTCGTAGGCGCCGGCGCTGACGCCGCCGCTGGTGATGATCAGGTCGGCGTCACCGGCGTATCGGTCGATGATTGAACTGAACTGGGCCACTTCGTCTTCCGCGGTCGCCACGCCGACCAGCTCGGCGCCTGCATCCCGAACGGCGCCGGCCAGCATGATCGAGTTGGACTCGTAGATCTGCCCAGGCCGCAGCGCGGTGCCCGGCGTCACCAGCTCCGAACCGGTCGAGATCACCAGCACCCGCTGGCGCGGAATCACCCGCAACTCGGCGATGCCCAGCGCCGCCGCCAAGCCGAGCACCGCCGGCGTCACGACCTGACCCTGGCGCAAAACGGTGGTGCCGGGCGCGACGTCCTCGCCCGCGCGCCGGATGTGCCTGCCCGCCTCCCGTGGCGCGCGGATCGACACGACGTCCACGCCGCCGTCCGTGTCCTCCACCGGCACGACGGCCGTCGCCCCGGCCGGCAGCGGCGCGCCCGTCATGATCCGGTGGGCGGTACCGGGCTGCAGCGTCAGTTCGTCGATGCGCCCGGCCGGAATGTCCTCGGCGACGGGCAGCACCACCGGGTGTTCGGGCGTGGCGGTCGACGTGTCCTCGGCACGCACCGCGTAACCGTCCATCGCCGAGTTGTCGAAGACCGGCAACGCCAGCCGCGCCACCACGTCCTCGGCCAGCACCAGGCCCTGGGCCTCGGCGAGCGGGACCGCGACCGGCGGCCGGGCACGAATCAACTCGCTGACAACCCGCTGATGTTCGGCGACTGAGCGCATCGGAGCCATTATCTCCCGGGTCAGACGGGGAAGCGGACGCCGGTGAGTTCTTCGGAGACGGCCCACAGCCGGCGCTGCAGCTCCTCGTCGTGGGACTGGGCGCTGGACTCGACCAGCTTCGGGCGGCCCCGCTGTTCGAGGAATCCCGATGGGCCGAAGTACTGCCCGCCCTGAACGGCCGGATCGGCGGCGGCTCGCAGCGTCGGCAACGCGCCCATGGCCGGGCTCTGGAACAGCAGCGGCCCCAGCACGGCCTTCACCGGCCGGAAGACGCCCGGCAGGTTGCGGGCCAGCTCGGTGTTGGAGCCGCCGGGATGCGCGGCGACGGCGATGGTCTTCGCGTCGGGGTTGGCCGCCAGCCGTCGCTGCAGCTCGTAGGTGAACAGCAGGTTGGCCAGCTTGGACTGCCCGTAGGCGGCGATCCGGTCGTAGCGGTGTTCCCACTGCAGGTCGTCGAAATGGATCGCGGCCCGCAGCCGGTGCCCGAGGCTGCTGACCGTCACCACCCGCGAATCCCGCACCCCCAGCAGGTTTTCCAGCAGCAGCCCGGTCAACGCGAAGTGGCCCAGGTGGTTGGTGCCGAACTGCAATTCGAAACCGTCCTGGGTGACCTGCTTGGGCGTCCACATCACGCCCGCGTTGTTGATCAGCAGGTCGATGCGGGGGTACGCCGCGCGCAGCGCGTCGGCGGCCGACCGGATCGCGTCCAGCGAGGTCAGGTCCAGCTGTTGCAGCGTGACATCTACTTTCCCGCGCCCTTGGCCGCCGGCGGCGACGATGCGCGACAGCGCCGCGTTGCCCTTCTCGAGATTGCGCACCGCCAGCACGACGTGGGCGCCGCGATAGGCCAGGACGGCGGCCGTCTCATACCCGATGCCGGTGTTGGCGCCGGTGACGACGACGACGCGGCCGCTTTGATCCGGGACATCGCCCTCCGACCAGTTGCGGTTCTCTTTGTCGTTGGAAGCCATGGCCCAAAACATACTCATCGACGATCGAGGGCGTCGTGTCGGGCGACGGGCATTCGACGGTTCCGGCCGTGGGCCTGCGATGAAAAACCGTTATCCCGACAGCGATTTCCGCCGGATTCGCCACCCGCGCGGGTTTGTCAGGCCGTCGGGGTCGATCCCATCTGGCGGCGCAGCCAGGCGATGATCTTCGGCACCACCTCGGGCGCTTTGCTCATCGCGACGTGGCCGGTGCCCTCGACCAGGTGCACCTCGGTGTCGCGGCGGCCCCGGAAGTCTAAAGTGTCGGATTGCGGGACGAAATAGTCGTCGGCGCCGTTGATCACCAACATCGCCGAATTAGTTTGCTGGGCAAGCAGATCCGCGCGATTCAGGCGTTCCATTCCGGCGCTGAGCTGATCGAGGGTGGGGGAGTGGTCCCACTGCATCGCGTTGCCCAGGATGTCGTGCATGCCGTAGGGCAGTTTCGCGAGATTGTCGGGACCGAAGGCGGCGACCACGGGACCGCCGAGATCGATTGCGGCATCGACGATTCCGGACAGTCCCGACATCGCGGCGAAGTTGCCGCCGAACGATGCGCCGAAGTGCGCGACCCGGCCGTCGCCCAGCGTCCGGGCGTGGCGGGCGAGCCCGCGGATCACCTCGTCGGCGTGTTGGTCGAGCGGGATCGCGGTTTCGCCCGTGCCGGGATGGTCGAAGGCCATGGTGGTCACGCCCGCGCCCTGGGTGAATGCGACCCACCACGGGTGGATGTCCATCTTCCAGGTGTCCACGCCGCCGCTGGCGATCAGCACCGGACGGGCGGCGTAGTCACCGTCGGCCGAATACAGGTGCACCGGCACCTCGACGGACCCGTCGCGGTAGGCGACGGTGAGGATGCGCCGTTCGAAGTGCACCGGGAAATCGCCGGCCGCCAACTGGAACTGCTCGAGCTGGTGCTGCATCGCTTTGGCCCGCGCCGCGTCGGTGAGGCAGGGAAACTTTGCGCACCCGTAGACCAGCGACGCCATCCGATGTTCGGTTCGCTCGGCGTATTCGCTTGCCAGCGAAGACCATTCATAGACCCAGCCGCCGGGCGCATCGGCCCACATGTCGTCGACGGCCGCGCGGACCCGCTCGATGTCCTCGCGCGGGATCCCGAACTTCGCGAACTGCTCGGTGCGGTCGTCGAACATGGCCGACGCGTCGATGTCGTAGGTGTACATGGTGGCCAGCTCCTCATTTTCACGGCCCGTTGAGACTAGTCTCACGCTACGGTGAAACTAGTCTCAACGCAAGAGGAAATTCACGCTACGATGAGACTCATGCCGAAGAGGTCGACCACGCCCGGCCCGCGCGATGAGCGCGGCGTGCTGGCCGGGCGGATCGTGGCCGCGGCCCGCGTCGAATTCGCCGAACACGGCTGGGCGGGCACCACCATCCGCGCGATCGCCCGGGCCGCCGACGTCGATCCCGCGCTGGTCTACCACTACTTCGGGTCCAAGGAGAAGCTGCTCGACGCGGCGACGAACCCGCCGCAGAAGTGGCTCGACGACGTCGCCAAGGTCTGCAGGATGGCGTGCAACGTCGGCCCGATCTCCTCGTCGTCCCAGCTGGCCAGCATTAGCTCCAGCACGGCGGCGCCGAGTTGTTCGACCGGCGTAACCCAGACCTTGGCGACGTCGTCGAGCCACTTCTGCGGCGGGTTCGTCGCCGCGTCGAGCAGCTTCTCCTTGGACCCGAA